>NZ_JBFUMG010000081.1:0-13105 GCF_054049495.1 Phyllobacterium sp. P5_D12
CGCCAAGAACGCGCGCCCCCTGCTTTTTTAACCGATCGCGCGCCGCATGGATATCGGGCACTTCGTAGCAGACATGGTGTATGCCGCCCGACGGGTTTTTTGCCAGGAATGCGGCAATGGGTGAGTCCGCACCCAAGGGTTCCAGCAATTCGATCTTGGTATTGCCAACATCGATGAAGACGACGGTGACGCCATGTTCTGGCAAAGCTTGCGGCTGTGTTAGTTTTGCGCCAAGTGTATCGCGATAAATTACGGACGCTGCCTCCAGGTCAGGTACGGCGATCGCGACATGATTGAGACGTCCCAGCATGGGCGTTTCCTTATGGGCGGGTCACGAAAACCGTGACCACCGGCTTTTTACCCCAGACCTCATTGGCTGCGGCGCGAACTGCCCGGCGCACTGCTTCGCGTACCATGGCAATATCCTTGCGTTTTTCGCGCGGAATACTTTGCACCGCACTCACCGCTGCATCGTACAGCAGATCCTCGAGCAGCTCACCTTCGGCGTCATTTTCCGGAAGCCCGATCGGAACGATTTCAGGGTCCTCCATGATGTTGAATTTTTCGTCCAGCAGCATCGAAACCGCAACATGTCCGACATAAGAGAGCTTGCGGCGATCAACGATGCCGACCTCTTCCTCGTCACCGATGAGCTTGCCGTCCTTGTACCACCGGCCAATCGGAGCCTGATCAATGATTTCCGCCCTACCCGGCGCAAGACGCAGTACGTCACCATTGCGCACCTGCGGCACTTCCGGAATTCCCGCCATCGCCGCCAACGAACCCTGTCCAACCAGATGCGCTGCCTCGCCGTGTACGGGTACGAGGATGCGCGGACGTACCCACTCGTACATGCGCTTCAATTCATTGCGGCGCGGGTGACCGGAGACATGCACCAATTGATCGCCGTCGGAAATGATGTGGATGCCCTGCTCGATCAACAGGTTTTTCGTGTCGATAATCGGCTTTTCGTTGCCGGGAATCGGGCGCGAAGAATAGATCACCGTATCGCCTGCCGATAATGCGACGTTGCGCATTTCGTCGCGCGCAAGCTTGGCAAGCGCCGCGCGCGGCTCGCCCTGGCTGCCAGTCAAGATGATCACCATGTTTTCGCGCGGGACGTAGCCGAAATCGTCTTCGGACAGGAATTCGGGAACGCCATCGAGATAGCCGAGCTCGCTCGCTACATCGATCATACGCTTCATCGATCGGCCAAGAACCAGCGTTTGCCTGCCGGCGTCGCGCGCTGCCAAAGCTATGGAGCGAATGCGCCCGACATTCGATGAGAAAGTCGTTATCGCAACGCGGCCACGGGCATTTTCTATGATCTCACGCAAGCTTTCGCCTACCTCGCGCTCGGACGGGGACTCACCATCGCGCAAAGCATTGGTGGAATCGCACATCATCGCGAGCACGCCCTCGTCGCCAAGTGCGCGAAACCGCGCTCCGTTGATGAGCGGTCCGAGTGAAGGCTCCGGATCCATCTTCCAGTCGCCGGTATGAATTACCGTACCCAGCGGTGTCTTGATCGCCAGCGAAACGGGCTCAGGAATCGAATGGGTAACGGCAATCGCTTCGAACTCGAATGGACCCACGGTAAAAGCCTCGCCTGCACGGTAGATGGTCACCGGAATGTTCGGCGCACCAGGTTCCGACTGGCGCTTGGCAGCAAGCAGACCTGCCGCAAAGGGCGTCGCATAGACGGGAACGTTCAGTAAGGGCCAAAGGTCAAGCAACGCGCCGTAGTGATCCTCGTGAGCATGCGTAATGACAATGCCTTTCAGATTGTGGCGTTCCGCTTGCAGGAATCGAATATCCGGCAACACCAGATCAGCGCCTGGAAGATCCGGGCCTGCAAAGCTCACGCCCATGTCGACTACGACCCATTCACGTTTGTGCGCAGGACCATAGCCATAAATAGCCAGGTTCATCCCGATCTCGCCAACACCACCTAGCGGCAAGAAAACAAGTTCTGCTTGATCGGAACTAGCCATTTATACTCCTAAACTAAAATCTACTCAGCGCGTGCCGACGCCACTGCACCAAAATGAACGTCGCCAGCGGCAATCTTTACCCGTTCGCCTTCGTTGTCGCGAATGACAAAGCGGCAATCTTCATCGATAGTCTCGAATATACCACGCAGCACCGCTCCGTCGACTCGGACGGCGACTTCGCTGCCAACGCCTGCCGCCCGTGCAAGCCAGCGCTTGCGAATCTCGGCTAGCCCTCGGCCTTCGCTCCAGATTCTGCTGTTTTCTCCCCACGCATCTGACAACGCCAGAAAAAGTGTTTCTGCATCGCAATTTGCGCCGAGCTTCACCAACGAAGTGGCAGGGTAAGGAACATCGTCGGGGTAGACGACTACATTGACACCGATACCAACAACGATCGCCAAGCGATTGTCTGGTAGTTGTGTCGATTCCAAAAGAATGCCCGCAAGCTTCGCACCGTCTGCCAAAAGATCATTTGGCCATTTCAGCTCAACTCGTAAAGCTGATTTACCTCGCCCGGTATGTCCCGCTCCATCGATGCCGACTTTGAATGCTGCCGCGGGACAAACAGCATCCAAGGCATCGGCAAGGGACAGTCCAGCGACGAAGCCAAGTGTCGCGGCGGTTTTCAGCTCGAAGTTTCCGGTCAGGAGCAGCGAAGCAGCAAGATTGCCATACGAGGTCGCCCAGGCGCGTCCTCGCCTTCCGCGGCCGCTCTCCTGCTGTTTGGAGACGATCCAAAGTTTTCCGGGATCGCCCGCCTGCGCACGTTCCAATGCCGCGGCGTTGGTCGAGCCGATCGTATCGAATGCCTCCAGCCGAAAGCCGTCTTGCTCTGCCAGAGGCGAAAGTGAGAATCCCATCGGGCTCCTAGAAAAACGTCTTGGCGGCGGCGTTGGCAAACGTGCTGACTGGGCCGCCCACCAGGACGTAGAATAGCACCAGCAGGCCGGATACTCCAAGGACCAGGCGCAACTCGCCTGCCATGGGTACGAACGCGCCGACTGGTTCGTCGAACCACATGATCTTGATGATGCGCAGATAGTAAAACGCACCGATGACCGACGCCACGATACCAATAATAGCCAGCGCATAAAGGTTGGCCTGCATGGCTGCAAGGAACGTATACCATTTGCCCCAGAACCCAGCGAGCGGCGGAATACCGGCCAACGAGAACATCAGAATCGTCAGGATAGTCGCCATGATCGGATTCGTCCGTGACAGGCCGGCAAGATCGCCGATCGACTCGACATTGCCCTCCTTGCGACGCATGGCAAGAATAAAGGCGAACGTGCCAAGTGTGGTGACCAGATAGATCAGCATATATATCGCGACGCCCCGCACACCGACGAGTGTACCGGCTGAGAGCCCGACAAGCGCGTAGCCCATGTGGCTGATCGATGAATAGGCCATAAGACGCTTGATATTCCGCTGGCCAATAGCGGCGAACGCGCCAAGAACCATGGATGCAATCGCTATAAACACGATGATCTGCTGCCAATCATGGGTGATTGGCTGGAAGGTCTCAACGGCAACACGTGTAAGCAATGCCATGGCTGCCATTTTCGGCGCAGTCGCGAAGAAGGCTGTGACCGGTGTCGGCGCGCCCTCATAAACGTCCGGCGTCCACATGTGGAACGGTACCGCCGAAATCTTGAAGGCAAGTCCCGCAAAGATGAATACAAGGCCAAATACAACACCAAGCTGCCGCTCGGAACTGCTGAGCGCCTGTGCGATAGCTTCAAAACCGGTGTGCCCGGTAAAGCCATAGACCAAAGAAATTCCGTATAGGAGCATGCCCGAAGAGAGCGCCCCGAGAACGAAGTATTTGAGGCCAGCTTCCGTCGAGCGCGCGCTATCGCGGTTGATGGCAGCGACGACATAGAGTGCAAGCGACTGCAGTTCCAGGCCAAGATAGAGCGATAGTGTGTCGTTGGCGGAAATCATCAGCAGCATACCGAGCGTCGCCAGAAGGGCCAGGATCGGGAACTCGAACTTGTCGAACTTCTCTGATTTGGCAAAACCGACTGACATGACGAGCGTCACTATAGATCCGACCAGGGTCAAAACCTTCATGAAGCGAGAGAAGGGATCGGTGACGAAAGCACGACCGAAGACGTGACCGTCCTGCGGGAACAGAACGACAAGCGCCAGCGCCACGAGCAGGATGGCTACCGTTAGGCTGTTGACAAGCGAGTAGGCCCGCTCCCCAGAAAACGCCCCGATCATCAGTAGCGCCAGTGCACCCACCGTGATCAGGAGTTCAGGAGCCATGAGCGTCAGGTTGGCAATCATATCGGTCTGCATCGGCCTTGGCCTCTTCCTGCTATTTCAACGCCAGTGTGGCCGCTGAGGACAGCGCGTTATTATATTGATTGATCAGAGCGTGTACGGAGCTTGCCGTCGCATCAAAGATAGGCATCGGATATACGCCGTAGAAAATTGTCAGGATCACGAGCGGGTAGATCACTGCCTTTTCACGCGGTGACATATCCAGAAGCGACTTCAGACTTTCCTTGTCCAAGCCCCCGAATATGACGCGCCGATAGAGCCAGAGCGCATACGCCGCCGAGAATATGACACCGCTCGTTGCGAACAGGGCAACCCAGGTGTTGACGCGGAAAACGCCGAGCAATGTCAAGAACTCACCGATGAATCCCGACGTGCCGGGGAGACCAACGTTGGCCATGGTGAAGATCATAAACACGACTGCATATTTCGGCATGTTATTGACAAGGCCGCCATAGGCCGCGATCTCGCGCGTATGGGTTCTGTCGTAGACAATACCTACACAGAGAAACAGCGCGCTGGATACCAGGCCGTGCGAGAGCATCTGGAATATCGCGCCTTGAATGCCCTGCTCGTTGGCTGCGAAGATGCCCATGGTGACGTAGCCCATGTGGGCAACGGATGAATAGGCAATCAGCTTCTTTATGTCTTGCTGCGCCAGCGCAACGAGCGATGTGTAAATGATGGCGACCACGGAGAGCGTATAGATCAGCGGTGCAAAATCGGCCGAAGCATTCGGGAACATGGGAAGGGAGAAACGTATGAAACCGTATCCACCAAGCTTCAACAGGATGCCGGCCAGAATGGCGGATGCCGCCGTTGGCGCTTCAACGTGGGCATCCGGCAACCATGTGTGCACCGGCCACATTGGCATCTTGACCGCAAACGAGGCGAAGAAGGCGAACCATAACCAAGTCTGCAACGACGCCGGGAACTTGTACGCAAGCAAGGTCGGAATATCCGTCGTACCGGCCTGCCAATACATCGCCATGATGGCAAGCAGCATCAGCACGGAGCCGAGCAAGGTATAAAGGAAGAATTTGAAGCTGGCATAGACACGCCTCTTACCGCCCCAGACACCGATGATGATGAACATCGGCACGAGAACGGCTTCGAAGAACACGTAGAACAGCACGATATCGAGCGCACAGAACACGCCAATCATCAGCGTTTCGAGAACTAGAAACGCGATCATGTATTCTTTGACGCGTGTCTGGATCGCTTCCCAGCTCGCCAGAATGCAAAGTGGCATCAGGAACGTGGTGAGGATGACGAACAGCATGGAAATGCCATCGACGCCCATGTGGTAGGAAATTCCGGAGTCGAGCCAAGCAGCCTTCTCGACAAACTGAAAGCCGGCTTGGCCGTTATCGAAATAGTACCAGATCGGCAATGAGAGAAGGAACGTAATGATCGTCGTCCACAGGGTCACATTACGGATGTTGCGGCGTGCAGCATCGCTATCATCCCGGATCATCAGGACAAGAAGGGCACCGACCAATGGCAGGAAGGTAACAGTCGAGAGAATTGGCCAGTCGGTCATCAGAAATTGCTCCCGAGCATCATCCACGTGACGAGTGCGGCGACCCCGATGAGCATCGCGAACGCATAGTGATAAAGATAACCGGATTGCAGGCGAACAACCCGGTTGGTGACGTCAACCACGCGTGCCGAAATTCCATCCGGACCATGCCCGTCGATCAGCCAGCCATCGCCCTGCTTCCACAGGAACCGGCCAAGTGCCTTTGTCGGACGCACGAACAGGAAGTCATAAAGCTCATCAAAATACCACTTGTTGAGCAGGAACTGGTAGAGCCCAGGATGCTGTGCAGCGAGCCGTCTCGGTGTCTCGGGTGAGCGAATATAGAAGTACCAGGCAACGATGAACCCCACCGCCATCGCAAGGAAGGGCGACATCGCCACCAGGAAGGGCACGTGATGATGCTCTTCGAGGATTTCGTTTTCCGGCCCTGTGAAGATCGCACCCTTCCAGAATTCGGCATACTCATGACCGAAGAAATACTCACGGAATATAACACCGGCGAACAGCGCGCCCGCCGCCAAAATGAACAGCGGAACCAGCATGACATAGGGTGACTCATGCACATGATGCATCACGTCGTGGCTGGCGCGTGGCTTGCCGTGGAAAGTCATAAAGATCAGGCGCCATGAATAGAAGCTGGTGAAGATCGCCGCTACGACAAGGAGGATAAAGGCGTAACTGGCCATTGGGCTGTGCGACGCGAATGCGGATTCGATAATCATGTCCTTCGAGAAGAACCCCGCCGTACCGATAAGCGTCCCTGGAATGCCCAATCCTGTCAGGGCAACAGTCCCGACGATCATCATCCAGT
The DNA here is from genome assembly GCF_054049495.1 of Phyllobacterium sp. P5_D12. Lineage (NCBI taxonomy): Bacteria > Pseudomonadati > Pseudomonadota > Alphaproteobacteria > Hyphomicrobiales > Phyllobacteriaceae > Phyllobacterium > Phyllobacterium sp. P5_D12. Next base: position 6,635 of record NZ_JBFUMG010000081.1, read on the forward strand.
AGGTTTTGGGGATCAGCGTGCGCAGCCCGCCCATATGGCGCATGTCCTGCTCATCGGAAACGGCGTGAATGACGGAACCTGCACCAAGGAACAGCAATGCCTTGAAGAAAGCATGAGTGAACAGGTGGAAGATGCCGGCACCGTAGGCACCGAGACCCAAGGCAACGAACATGTATCCGAGCTGCGAACAGGTCGAATAAGCGATGACGCGCTTTATGTCGTTCTGCACGAGGCCAACAGTTGCGGCAAAGAAGGCTGTGGTTGCGCCGATGAATGTCACGAAAATCAACGCAGTATGCGACAATTCGAAGATTGGCGACAAGCGGGCAACCATGAATACGCCGGCCGTGACCATGGTCGCAGCATGAATAAGCGCAGAGACCGGTGTCGGGCCTTCCATGGCGTCCGGCAACCAGGTGTGCAGGAGGAACTGCGCAGACTTGCCCATCGCACCCATAAAGAGCAGCAGGCAGGCAATGGTGATCGCGCCCTGTTTGTCGAGCGCATAGCCGAGAAAATTCAGGACAATCTGACCACTTTCGGCAGCACCCTCAGCCGGAAGATATTGTGCAGCGGAAGCAAAAAGCGTGTCGAACTGAACCGTTTCGAAAAGCACAAACAGCGAGAATATACCGAGYAGGAAACCGAAATCGCCGACGCGGTTGACCACGAAGGCTTTGATAGCTGCTGCATTTGCAGAAGGTTTCTTGAACCAAAAGCCGATCAGAAGATAGGAAGCAAGGCCGACACCTTCCCAACCGAAGAACATCTGAACCAGATTATCGCCGGTCACCAGCATCAACATGGCGAAGGTGAAGAGTGAAAGATAGGCGAAGAAGCGTGGCCGATCCGGATCATGGTGCATGTAGCCGATCGAATATGTATGGACCAGCGCCGAGACAGTGTTGACGACAACCAGCATTACCACGGTCAGTGTATCGATGCGGAGCGCCCAGTCGAAGCTTAACGAACCTGACTCGACCCAGTGTGCAACTGGAATCTTGAACGCCTCGCCATGACCAAGTGCCACGGTCGCAAAAGCAATCCAGGACAGGACCGCGCAAACGATCAACAGTCCGGTCGTCACATACTCGCTCGCCTTCGCACCGATCGATGAGCCGAAAAGGCCAGCAATCAAAAAGCCAAGCAGCGGAAGGAAGACAATCGCCAGATACAGCATGCCCCCGTCAACCTTTCATCATGTTGACGTCTTCCACGGCAATCGACCCGCGATTGCGATAGAACACGACGAGAATAGCAAGACCGATCGCTGCTTCTGCAGCGGCAACGGTCAAGACAAACAATGCAAACACCTGGCCGACCAAATCGCCCAGAGCAGCGGAAAACGCCACGAAGTTGAGGTTAACTGCAAGCAGGATCAATTCGACCGACATCAGAATGATGATGACGTTCTTCCTATTGAGGAAGATGCCGAAGATCCCGAGCGTAAACAGCAGGGCAGAAACAGTCAGATAGTGTGCGATACCGATTTCCATCATGACACCTCTGTCAGGCCCTTGCCTGTTTCAACTTGTTTGACCTCGATGGCCGTTGCCGGCGTACGTGCGACCTGCTCTGAAACGTTCTGTCGCTTGATGTTCGGTTTGTGACGAAGCGTCAATACAATCGCGCCAATCATCGCAACCAGAAGGACGAGACCAGCAATCTGGAAGAAGTAAACGTAGTCTGTATAGAGAATATCGCCGAGCGCCGCCGTATTGGTGCGCGTCGCTACGTCAGGCGTTGGCTGGAATGCCACTGTTCCCAGTTTCGGTGCAAAGACCGATCCGCCCAGAACGATAATCAGTTCAGCAGCAAGGATCAGACCGACGAGTGCGCCGATGGGTGCATATTGCAGCGCGCCGCTTTTCAGTTCAGCGAAATCGACATCAAGCATCATGACAACGAAGAGGAACAGAACTGCGACCGCCCCAACATAAACGACCAAAAGGATCATCGCCAGGAACTCGGCGCCGGTCAAAAGGAACAAACCTGCCGCATTGAAAAATGCGAGGATCAAGAACAGCACGGAATGCACGGGATTGCGCGCCGCAATCACCATGAACGCACTGGCGACGGTTATGAAGGCGAAGAGATAAAAAAACGCCGCCGCGATACCTGTCAGCATGGGTTCCCCCGATTTCCATTCCGGCAGGGCTTTCCTGCCATTTCTAACTTCGTCTTACAGCAATTCCGGACGGGAAACCGGTTCCCACTTCCCCGAGATTGCTCTGATGCGATTCACGCGATTTCCGCGCGTTCGCAGCCTCTTAGCCCATGTTCCGGTCCGATAGAAGCTATCGTCCCAAGGACACAAGCGCGCACGCATTTTTACCGGTAAGGCGCGTCCATTGCGATGTTGCGCGCCAGTTCCCGCTCCCAGCGATCGCCGTTAGCGAGCAGCCGGTCCTTATCGTAGTAAAGTTCCTCACGGCTCTCCGTGGCGAACTCGAAGTTCGGTCCCTCGACAATGGCATCTACTGGGCACGCCTCTTGGCAAAAACCGCAATAAATGCACTTCACCATGTCGATGTCATAGCGCACGGTACGGCGGGTACCGTCATTACGTCGCGGGCCTGCTTCGATCGTGATGGCCTGCGCCGGGCAGATCGCTTCGCAGAGCTTGCAGGCGATGCAACGTTCTTCCCCATTGGGATAGCGGCGCAGCGCATGCTCACCGCGAAAACGCGGGCTGAGCGGACCCTTCTCGTATGGATAATTCAGAGTCGCCTTCGGGGCAAAGAACTGCCGCATCGACAGAAAGAACGCCCCGACGAATTCCAGAAGCAGGAGGGATTTGGCAGCTTGTGCCAAGGAACCGGTATTCGAACTCATGGCGTAAGACCCGTGATTTTAAGGAAGGCCGCCGTCGCGATGACCATGAAGAGCGAGATAGGCAGGAACACCTTCCAGCCCAGGCGCATCAATTGGTCATAGCGATAGCGCGGAACGAATGCCTTCACCATGGCAAACATGAAGAAGCAAAAGAACAGCTTGAGCAGAAACCATACTACCCCCGGCACCCAATTAAGGAACCACACGTCCACTGGAGGCAGCCAACCGCCCAGGAACATGATGGTCATCAGCGCGCACATCAGTGTAATCGCAACGTACTCGCCGAGGAAGAACAACAGGAAGGCGGTGGACGAATATTCGATCATGTGACCGGCGACCAATTCCGATTCCGCCTCTACGAGATCGAAGGGCGGACGGTTGGTTTCTGCCAGTGCCGAGATGAAAAAGATGATGAACATCGGGAACAGACCGAGCCAATGCCAATCGAGAAATGAGCTTGGCAGTCCGACAATCGTACCTAGGCCATCACGCTGTGAATTGACGATATCTGTCAGGTTCAATGAACCGACACAAAGCAGAACAGTGACGATGACGAAACCGATGGAGACTTCGTAAGACACCATCTGCGCTGCAGAGCGCAAGGCGCCGAGAAAAGGATACTTCGAATTCGACGCCCAACCGGCCATGATCACGCCGTAAACTTCGAGCGAAGAAATGGCGAGGACATAAAGAATGCCAACGTTAACATTGGCGACCGCCCAGCCCTCGTTGACGGGGATAACCGCCCACGCTGCCATGGCAAGTACCGACGAAACCAGCGGCGCCAGCAGGAAAATTCCCTTGTTGGCGCCGGATGGAATGATCGGCTCCTTGACGACGAACTTCAGAAGATCGGCGAACGACTGCAGCAAACCGAATGGCCCAACAACGTTTGGGCCCCGACGCAGTTGAACTGCTGCCCAGATCTTGCGATCCGCATAGAGCAGATAAGCGATGATCAGCAGCATTACGACCAGCAACAGAAGTGATTTTCCGAGGATGATCAGCAGCGGCAGAATATAGGTTGCGAAAATTTCTTCCATGTCAGTTTTCTTCTCCGCCTACTCGGCCGCCTGCTTGAAACCACTCTTGGCAAGCGCGGAACATTCGGCCATGACGGCTGATGCGCGTGCTACCGGATTGGTCAAGTAGAAATCCTTCACCGGCGAGACAAAGGCAGTTTTCTCAACGGAACCAGATGCATTTGCCAGCTTCTTGACATCTGCAGGATCACCGACCTCGATGTGATCGATCATGGCAAGATGCGGATACTCCGCGTAGAGGACAGAACGCAAGGCAGCCAGCGAGTCGAAAGGCAATTTCTTGCCGAGAACATCCGACAACGCCCGCAGGATTGCCCAATCTTCCTTGGCGTTACCCGGAGCAAACCCAGCACGATTGGACATCTGCACGCGACCTTCCGTGTTGACGTACGTACCGGACTTCTCGGTATATGCCGCGCCTGGCAGGATCACGTCGGCGTTGTGTGCGCCTTGATCGCCGTGAGTGCCGACATAAACTGTGAAGGCCTTGCTCTTCTTTTCCCAGTTCAGTTCGTCGGCGCCGAGAAGGAACAGCACGTCAAGCGCAGTCTTCATTTCCGCCACTCTCTTGCCGCTTGGCCCCGGCACGAACCCGATGTCGAGCGCACCAACCCGGCTGGCAGCCGTATGAACGACGCCAAAACCGTTCCATTCGACGCTGAGTGCGCCGGTGTCGGCGGCAATCTTGGCCGCAAGACCGAGYACGGCGGCACCGTCGGCACGGGATAGAGCGCCCTGCCCTATGACAACCATTGGGTTCTGGGCCTTCTTCAGCACAGACAGGAACTTCAGAGAACCGTTGGCGAGATCTGCCAAGGTCTCGGCACCGCTTCCAAGGTACTCGTATTTGTAGCGGAGATCAGCTTGCTCTCCTATCACGGCAATTGGCGTTCCAGCAGCCCGCCAATGCTTGCGGATGCGAGCATTGAGCAATGAAGCTTCAAAACGTGGATTGGAGCCGATAATCAGGATCGCGTCAGCAAGTTCGATACCATCGATTGCCGGATTAAATATATAGGACGCGCGCCCATCGGCAGTATTGAGGACAGAACCATCCTGCCGTGCATCAATGTTTTCCGATCCAAGCGATTGCATCAGCAGCTTTAGGGCGTACATTTCCTCGACAGTTGCCAGATCACCGGCAATAGCGCCGATCTTGCTGCCCTTCGTCTTGGCGACAGCAGCTTTGATAGCTTCAAAGGCTTCGGGCCAACTTGCAGCAACAAGGCGGCCCTCCTTGCGAACATAGGGTCGATCAAGGCGCTGGGTTCGCAAACCGTCCCAGATGAAGCGAGTCTTGTCGGAAATCCATTCCTCGTTCACCTGCTCATTGACGCGCGGCAGAATGCGCATCACTTCACGGCCCCGCGTATCGACCCGGATAGCCGAGCCGACCGCATCCATCACGTCGATGGACTCGGTCTTGTTGAGCTCCCACGGACGCGCCTGGAATGCATACGGCTTGGAAGTCAGTGCGCCGACCGGGCAAAGATCGATCACGTTACCCTGTAATTCGGACGTCATTGCATGCTCGAGATATGTGGTGATCTCGGCGTCCTCGCCGCGCCCTATCAGACCAAGCTCGGAAATGCCCGCGACCTCTGTCGTAAAGCGGACGCAGCGCGTGCAATGAATGCAGCGTGTCATGATCGTCTTGACGAGCGGACCGATGTATTTGTCTTCAACGGCGCGCTTGTTTTCCTTGTAGCGCGATGAATCGACGCCGAAGGCCATTGCCTGATCCTGCAGATCGCATTCGCCGCCCTGATCGCAGATCGGGCAATCAAGCGGATGATTGATGAGCAGGAATTCCATCACGCCCTCGCGGGCCTTCTTGACCATGGGTGTATTGGTGAAAATTTCCGGTGTCTCACCATTGGGACCAGGGCGCAGGTCGCGTACGCCCATCGCGCAGGATGCAGCCGGCTTTGGCGGCCCGCCCTTCACTTCGATCAGGCACATGCGGCAATTGCCGGCAATCGACAAGCGCTCATGAAAACAGAACCGTGGCACCTCTGAACCAGCCGTTTCCGCAGCCTGCAGAAGCGTGTAGTGATCCGGTACCTCGATTTCTTTACCGTCGACTTTGATCTTCGCCATTATTCTTCTCCGGCACGGTTGGCCGATTCATAAGCTTCAAACAGGTCTTTCACAGAAATGCCATTGATGATCATTCCTGCGAGCAAGGCGCTCTCAATCTTCACATTGCTCATGTTAACATTTCTGAACAACACATTGGAAAGATTGACATCCTTAATCTTTGAATTGCTCAAATTCACCTTTTCAATCACGGCAGCGGACAGATTGACGTTGTGAAAACGGGTATTCGACAAATTCACGTCATCAAATTTGGAATTGGCAACGCTTGCGTCGCGCACATCAAGTACGTCACGTGTCGCATGCATCTCCATCACTCACCTGCTCCGTTCGACATCATTAGACCAATTGCCTGTCCCACCCAGTCGTCACGAGAAATTCGCCCGCCAAGTTTGATCTGATCGTCAACCTTGGCTAAATCATCGACCGTCCATGCCGCTATTTGAGCATAAGTCCGAATACCCATGCCATTCAGTACCTGTTCAAGCTTGGGACC
>NZ_JBFUMG010000082.1:0-13021 GCF_054049495.1 Phyllobacterium sp. P5_D12
CCTCGAGTGAGGGGCGAAGTGCTTTCCATAGCATCATGCAAATCATGGCGTAAATATCTCAAATGGCTGATCGTGGAGGTGTTGCGCCGTCATCTACAACCGGGCGTTGTAATATACCGTTACATTTTGTCATGGAACGCGGTCCATTTTGAACACATTTCGGCTTGATCGGTCGCTGCCTTGACTTGGGAGGACAAATGAGGCGCGCCGCATCATAAAGCCTGCGCCACACCAAGGATCGAAGAATGATAATTCAACCCTTGCGCAGTGTTGTGTTCCGCGCAAAATTCACGATGCTTTTTCTGACCGTGCTCGTACTGGCAATCCCCGCGGATGCCGGAACGTTTCCTGAGCCGTCGAATCCCCAGGAGCGGATTGGTGCTCATCTGTTCGGTGATGAGCACGCGCATCTGTTGAAAGATTCCGTCTTCGACAAGATTAGCCCTCTGGTGCTCGCCGCCATGCCTCGCGGCAAGGCCTATATCGATTACAAGGCCCCGTCGAAGTGTGTCCCGGAACGTTTAAGGAATGTGCTCAACCGCGTATCGGCCAAATATGGTCCGATCACTGTCAACTCCACCGTTCGTTCGCGATCACGCAATCGTAGTGTTGGCGGGCGCGATCAATCCTATCACCTCAGCTGTCAGGCGGTGGACTTCCGCGTGCATGGCGGCGCGTCCGGATTGGTCAATTTTCTTTCTACCGCGAAAGATGTGGGTGGGCTGAAACGCTATCCGGCGGGCTATTATCACATCGATACCGGGCCGCGCCGCAGCTGGTAGGCCAAATTTACGACCTAACGAGCGCCGAAAATCGCCGAGCCGACGCGCACCGACGTCGCACCGAAACCTATGGCAATCCGGTAATCGGCCGACATGCCCATGGAAAGCTTCTCCACACCGGCATCGTCAGCAACTTTGCGCAAAAGAGCAAAATGCGGCCCAGGATTTTCATCGGCTGGCGGGATACACATAAGGCCCTCGATCATGAGGCCATGCACGTTGCGGCAACGGGTTATGAAGGCCAATGCTTCCGTAGGTTCGATGCCCGCTTTTTGGGGTTCCGAGCCGGTATTGACTTGAACGAAGAGCTTCGGAAAGCGGTTCTGCTTCTTCATCTCCAGGGCGAGACTTGAGGCAATCTTCTCGCGATCGACAGTTTCGATCACATCAAAAAGAGCGACAGCTTCCTGCGTTTTGTTGGACTGTAGCGGGCCGATCAGGTGCAATTCGATATCCGGAAAATCGGTACGCAGGTACGGCCACTTCGCCAAAGCTTCCTGCACGCGATTCTCACCGAAAACGCGCTGCCCGGCTTCGATAACCGGGCGAATCGCTTCGGCATCAAAAGTCTTGGAAACCGCTACCAATGTTACCGAGCTCTCTGAGCGGTTGGCCTCGACCTCGGCCTTGCGGATTTCGCTCTGAACGGCAAAAAGTTGATCGACAGCATTGGGCATGGCGCAGTTGAGTCCTATTTATGGTACACGAGCCCGGTTTTCGCGGGTTCCTTCAGCTTCAAATGGTTGACGGTCCCGCCATTCCATGGTGAAGGTCCCCGCAACTATTATCCTTTGCAAGAGAATCCCGTTCATGGCAACCGAACGATACAATCCCCGTGTAGCCGAAAAGCATTGGCAGAAGGTTTGGGACGACGCCAAACTTTTCGAAACGCCGAATGACGATCCGCGTGACCCGTACTACGTGCTCGAGATGTTCCCCTACCCTTCGGGCCGCATCCATATGGGACATGTGCGCAACTATGCGATGGGCGATGTCGTTGCACGCTACAAGCGCGCCAAGGGATTTAATGTACTGCACCCGATGGGCTGGGATGCATTCGGCATGCCGGCGGAAAACGCTGCGATGCAGAACAAGGTTCACCCGAAGACCTGGACTTATCAAAACATCGAAACCATGCGCAGCCAGCTGAAGTCCATGGGGCTGTCCCTCGACTGGTCGCGCGAGTTCGCAACCTGCGATGTCGAATATTATCATCGCCAGCAGATGCTGTTCCTCGACTTTGTCGAGAACGGCCTGGTGACGCGCAAATCCTCCAAGGTCAACTGGGATCCGGAGGACATGACCGTTCTTGCCAATGAACAGGTGATCGATGGCCGTGGCTGGCGCTCCGGCGCGCTGGTCGAACAGCGCGAATTGACACAGTGGTTCTTCAAGATCACCGATTTCAATGAGGAATTGCTGAGCGCGCTGGACGGTCTCGACCAATGGCCGGAAAAGGTACGGCTGATGCAACGCAACTGGATCGGCAAGTCGGAGGGCATGCTGATCCGCTGGGCGCTGGATGGTAAGTCGCACGCCGTCGGCGAGAACGAGATCGAGGTTTATACGACACGTCCGGATACGCTGTTCGGTGCGTCGTTTATCGCGATCGCCGCAGATCATCCGCTGGCAAAAAAGGCCGCGGAAACCAATGCAGCGCTGGCCAAATTCAACGAGGAATGCCGCCACGCCGGCACGTCCGTTGTTGCGCTGGAGACAGCTGAGAAGAAGGGCTTCGACACCGGCCTGCGCGTGGCGCATCCGTTCGATCCGAACTGGAAGCTGCCGGTGTACGTCGCAAATTTTGTCTTGATGGACTACGGCACGGGCGCGATCTTCGGCTGCCCGTCAGGCGATCAGCGCGATTTGGACTTTGCCAACAAATATGGCTTGCCCGTAGTCCCTGTGGTCATGCCGAAGGACGCGGATGCGGCAACGTTCCAGATCACTGAAACGGCCTATGTCGATGACGGGGTGATGATCAATTCGCAGTTCCTCGATGGCATGACACCTGCCGCGGCATTTGAGCAGGTGGCGAACCGGCTGGAAAAGCAGACGATTGGCAACCGGCCGCAAGGTGAGCGGAAGGTCAACTTCCGTCTGCGCGACTGGGGCATTTCGCGCCAACGCTACTGGGGTTGCCCGATCCCGATGATCCATTGTGACGATTGCGGTGTCGTTCCTGTGCCGAAGGYTGATCTGCCAGTCAAGCTGCCAGACGATGTCGAATTCGACCGCCCCGGCAATCCACTCGACCGTCACCCGACCTGGCGACACGTGAACTGTCCGCAGTGCGGCAAGGCTGCGCGCCGTGAAACCGACACGATGGACACTTTCGTCGATTCGTCCTGGTACTTCGCCCGCTTTACCAGCCCTCACGAAGATGCGCCGACTGACCCCAAAGCCGCCAATCATTGGCTGCCCGTCGATCAATATATCGGCGGCATCGAGCATGCGATCCTGCATCTGCTCTATTCGCGCTTCTTTACCCGGGCGATGAAGGTAGCTGGGCATCTCGATATAAGCGAACCGTTCAAGGGCATGTTTACCCAAGGCATGGTCGTGCACGAGACGTACAAGGGCAAGGACGGCTGGGTCATGCCGGCAGAGGTCAAGGTCGAAGAGAGTGACGGCAAGCGCCGCGGGATCCTGATCGAGACCGGGGAAGAGATCGAGATCGGCTCGATCGAAAAGATGTCAAAGTCGAAGAAGAATGTCGTCGATCCGGATGACATCATCGCGTCCTATGGCGCCGATACGGCGCGCTGGTTCATGTTGTCCGATTCGCCGCCAGAACGGGATGTGATCTGGACGGAAGCCGGCGTCGAAGGTGCGCACCGATTCGTTCAGCGCGTCTGGCGGTTGATCTCCGAAGCCGCAGACGTGCTGAAGACTGCCGAGCCGGCTACCGCCTCCGAGGGCGAAGCGCTGCAGGTTTCCAAGGCCGCGCACAAGACAGTGAAGGCTGTCGGCGAGGATATCGAAAAGCTCGCCTTCAACAAGGCGGTCGCCCGGCTCTATGAACTGGTGAATATTTTGTCCGGTCCCTTGCAGAAAATCGCTGCGGGCGAGGCGGACACGGCGTTGATCGGCGCATGCCGGGAAGCGATCAACATGCTGATCGCCATGATTGCGCCGATGATGCCGCATTTGGCCGAGGAGTGTTCCAAGGCGCTGAACGGCAAGGATCTTATCGCGCATCAGCCATGGCCAACCTATGACGAAGCACTGATCGTCGAGAACGATGTGACGTTGCCGGTGCAGATCAACGGCAAGAAGCGTGGTGATTTGACAATTGCCAGAGATGCGGATCAATTGGCGGTCGAAAAAGCCGCCCTCGCGCTTGATTTCGTCAGGGCCGCGTTGAATGGTAATCCGCCAAAGAAAGTCATTATCGTACCGCAGAGGATCATCAATGTCGTTGCCTGATCGTTTTCAACCGGGATCGCGTTCCGGGCGTCTGTTGCTATCGGTCTGCGTTCTTGGAATGGCCCTCATTGCCGGAGGATGCCAAGTGAGGCCGCTATATTCGACTCCGAGCCCTACGGTGACTGGAAGCGTCAACGACAATATACGCTCGAAGCTTGCCAGCATCTCGATCAACCAGCCCGGCGACCGCGTGACCCAAGAAGTGCGCAACAATCTGATTTTCCTGTTCGGGGGTGGAGCGGGAGAACCCACCAGCCCGGTCTACTCGCTTCAGCTTGGCATCTCGTCGAGGGATCTGTCCTTGCTACTCGTGCAGAACGCCACCAATGACAAATCCGGCCAGCCAACAGCTGGTTCAATGCGCATGACAGGCAACTACACCTTGACGCGCCTGTCCGACGGAAAGGTTGTCGGGAACGGAACACGCATAGTCACCGCGGATTATGATGCGCCTAGACAGCGCTATGCCGTGCTTCGAGCCCAGCGCGACGCGAACATTCGCGCTGCACGAGAGGTTGCCGAAGCAATCAATCTCAGCATCGCGCAGGATCTCTCAAAGCTCTGAGTTCGTGAATTTGGACGGGGCTGCAGTCGATGCGTCTGACCTCGCTTTCAGCTACTGGCTACCGGTCGTTGCGTTCGATACGGCTCGATATCGGTCCGCTCGCACTGTTTGTCGGCGAGAACGGCGTCGGCAAATCCAATCTCTATCGGGCAATGCAACTGGTCAAGGCTTCGGCGGAAGGGACGCTTTCTTACGAGATTGCGCGCGAAGGTGGTATGCAATCTGCCCTGTGGACCGGGAGACGCAGAACCGGTCCCGTACGGATAGTTTTCAACGCTTCGTTTGAAGATGAAGGAACGACTACTCCGGGGGATTATACCGTCGAGATCGGTTTGCGGCCGCCCGCAGCAGCTGGTTTTGCTTTCGAGCCGCAGATCAAGGAAGAGACTCTAACGATCGACAGCGGTAGAAGGCCGGTCGATATGATGGGTCGCAAGGGGCCGGCAGTGTTTGCAAGGGATGACTCCGGCAGGCGCGTCGAGCATCCAGTCAAGCTTCTTGATTCCGAAACGGGATTGGCGATCCTCGGTAGCTCGGGGCGGTACCCCGAGATCGGCGATCTGCGCGCCACGCTACTTGGTTGGCGTTTTTATCACGGCTTTCGCACCGACCGCGATTCGCCTGTTCGACGGCCGACATTGGCAATCACTGCATCGATGCTGGACGAAGACGGGGGCAATCTTGCTGCCGTCTTTGCGACGCTGGTGCATATCCGCGAAGATACGGTTGATCTCGACCGTTGCATCGCCGAAGCGCTGGGGGGTGCGACCCTCGATGTGCCGGTTCCGGGAGAGACTGCAACTTTCGGTCTGCGCCTTCCCGAATTTCCACAGCGCCTGTTTCGGCCGGAAGAACTGTCGGACGGCCAGATACGGTTTCTGGCACTCGCGGGTGCGCTTCTTTCTTATCGGCTGCCGCGGCTGATTGCGCTGAACGAGCCGGAGACCAAGCCTGCATCCGTCGATGCTGCCGGCTCTTGCCGACATGATCAGCCAGGCGGCGGAGCGCACGCAGTTGTGGATCGTGACGCATTCGCGTGCGCTGGCAGATGAAATTTCTGCCCGGACTGGCGTGCGTGCCATGACCGTAGTCCGCCAGGACGGCGCAACCTCCATCGAGGGATTGAGGCTAGACGGCCGTTTCGGCGACGACGATTTCTGATGTTTGCGGTATCGCTATCGCCGAAAGCGATTGCTCGTGTCATGGAAATGCGCGCCTTCATGGACCCGTCAGAAAACTAATCCCATCCCGCCAGACTCTACAGAATTTCTTTTCTCTATTAGATTGGTCGAGTTAACTAGCATTGGACCAATTCCCGGTCGGGCGGGAAGGCTTTCGTCAACAAAGCCCGCATCCGCAGAGGGACCAATGTCCAGATTGACACGTAGAGCATTTGGCGCGGCCCTTTTCGCTGCAGCTGTATTTGCCACCACATTCTTACACGCTGCCGAGCCGTTAAAGGAGTTAAAGATTGGCTTCCAGAAGACAGGCTTGCCAGTCGTCGCCCGCCAGCAGCAGGTGATCGAAAAAGCACTTGAGCCGAAGGGTATTGCGGTTAAATGGGTTGAGTTCACCGCAGGACCACCGCTCGTCGAAGCGCTTAACGTCGGCAGTATCGATGTCGGCTGGGTCGGCGATGCACCGCCTATTTTCGGACAATCCGCAGGTTCTGCGATTGTCTATGCTGCTGCTCTTGCGCCCAATGGCAAGGGCGAAGCCATCATCGTCAAGCCGGGCTCGTCCATTCAGTCGCTTGCCGACCTCAAGGGCAAGAAAGTGGGCGTCGGCAAAGGAACAAGCGCGCACAATCTTCTTATTGCGGCATTGGAAAAAGCCAAGTTGGGCTACGATGAGATCACGCCGGTTTACCTGAGCCCGGCCGATGCCGCTGCTGCCTTCGCCAGCGATAAAATCGATGCTTGGGCAATCTGGGATCCATTCTTCGCTATTGCCGAGACGCGCTACAATCCGCGCATTCTCGTCCGCACCAGCGACGTTCTCAACGTCAACACCTATCTCATTGCCAATCGCGATTTTGCCAAGGCACATCCAGAAATCGTGACGAAGACAATCGGCGCGCTGAAGGTCGCGGCTGATTGGGCCAACGCCAACAAGGACAAGGTGACCGAAGCCCTGCACGAAGTGACCGGCGTGCCTCTCGACGCGCAGACCCTTGCCGCGAACCGCTCTGTTTTCAGCGTCGAACCGATTACACCGGCAATAATCGCGCATCAGCAGGAAACGGCAGACCGCTTCTTCAAGCTGAAGCTGATTCCCAATGCCATCAAAATTTCCGATGCCGTATGGACGGCACCAACCAACTGACTATGGACCGGAGTCGCCATATGACGCAGCCAGCAAATAACACCCCGCTCGATTTCTTCTGGTTCATCCCGACGCACGGYGATGGCAGCTATCTTGGTTCGGAACGGCAGCAACGGCCGCCGCAACATGATTACCTCCGCGAGATAGCGCAGGCGGTCGATCGGCTGGGCTTCCCGGGTGTGTTACTTCCAACGGGGCAAAGTTGCGAAGATTCCTGGATCACCGCAGCGGGGCTCGCCGCGCATACGGAGCGGTTGAAGTTTCTGGTGGCACTGCGTCCGGGTGTGACGTCCCCGGTGTTCGCCGCGCGGCAGACAGCAGCACTTGACCGCCTCAGCAACGGTCGTCTGCTGCTGAACGTGGTTGTTGGCGGCAATCCCAAGGAACTTGCAGGTGATGGTGTGTTTCTTCCGCATGACCAGCGCTATGAACAGGCGGCTGAATTCCTGAAGATCTGGCGCGATCTTGTCTCCGGCAAAACAGTCGACTTTGACGGCAAACACTATCGGGTAGAAGGCGGAAGGCTTGATCTCCTGCCCGTACAGGAACGCGCACCACTCTATTTCGGCGGTTCATCCGATGCGGGACAGGACCTTGCCGCAGAACAGGTCGACATGTATCTGACGTGGGGCGAGCCGGTGGGACAAGTAGCCGAAAAGATCGAGCGTGCACGTGCAAAGGCGGCTCGCAAAGGCCGCAAGCTGCGCTTTGGCATTCGCCTGCATTTCATCGTTCGCGAAACTGAAGATGAAGCCTGGGCGGCGGCGGACCGGCTGATCAGCAGGATCACCGATGAGCAAATCGAAGTCGCGCAAGCACGGTTTCTCAAGGAAATGGATTCTGTCGGACAACGCCGGATGGCGGAACTGCATGGTGGACGCCGCGACAAGCTTGTTGTCGGTCCCAACCTCTGGGCGGGCGTTGGCTTGGTACGTGGCGGTGCAGGCACCGCCCTTGTCGGATCGCCGCAAAGCATCGCAACGCGGATTCGCGAATATCAGGCGGTTGGCATCGATACGGTGATCGGTTCGGGCTATCCGCATCTGGAAGAAGCCTACCGTGTTGCGGAACTTCTGTTTCCAGAACTTGGTCTTGGTGGAAATGCGCGTGCCCCGCGCCGTTCGATCGAGAACGAGTTTGGCGTTGGCTTTTATGGCGACAAACGCCTGCAGGCCTCCTCATGAGTGCGCTCCGTTCTATCGGGCGCAGCGCGCTGGGCTGGCTTTTGCCTGCCTTGCTGCTTGCCGGATGGGAAGGCGCGTCGCGAGCCGGGCTTATACCGGCCAACGTCTTGCCAGCACCGTCTGCTGTCGGAGAGGCATTCTGGAAATTGCTTCTGTCGGGTGAACTCATCGAGAATATCCGCATTTCGACATTGCGCGCGCTCAGCGGCTTTCTTGTCGGCGGTAGCATCGGTTTCGCGCTTGGCCTTGCCAATGGACTATCGGCGCTCAGCCGCGAACTGACCGACACAACGCTGCAAATGATCCGTAACATTCCACATCTCGCGCTGATCCCGCTGGTTATCCTGTGGTTCGGGATAGACGAGGAAGCGAAACTGTTTCTCGTTGCGCTCGGTGTGTTCTTTCCAATCTACGTGAATACACTGCTTGGCATTCAGGGTGTCGATCCGCAACTGGTGGAGATGGGGCGCATCTATGGCATGTCACGGACACAGCTGTTCCTGCGTGTAATCCTGCCGGGCGCGCTGCCCTCGATCTTTGTCGGGTTGCGTTATGCGCTTGGTATCATGTGGCTGACATTGATTGTCGCCGAAACGATTTCAGCGTCCTCGGGTCTTGGCTACATGGCGATGCAGGCGCGCGAATTCCTGCTGATCGACGTCGTTGTTCTATCGATTTTGATCTATGCGCTGCTTGGCAAGCTGGCAGATTCGCTGGCGCGGTTTCTCGAGCGCTTATCACTGCAATGGCACCCTGCCTTCCAAACTGTTTGAGGAACCAAGATGACCGCAGCGACTGTCACGGCCCGCAAATCCTACTCCACGACGACACCAGCCTATACGCCGGCACCGCAAGGCAAGGTCTCGTTCTCGTTTCGCAATGTTGCCAAGCAGTTTGGCGGCAAAGCCGTGCTGCGAGGCATCAATCTTGATGTCTACGAGGGACAATTCGTTGCGGTCATCGGCAAGAGCGGCTGCGGCAAGAGTACCTTGTTGCGATTGCTAGCCGGGCTCGACAAGCCGACATCGGGCGAGATCGTTGCAGGCGTTCTGGAAGATGATCAGAAACGTACCCGCATCATGTTTCAGGAGCCGCGACTCCTGCCTTGGGCGCGGGTCGCCGCCAATGTCGGTGTAGGGCTGACCGGTATCGAAAAGGGCGAGGCTGCGCGCAAGAAAAGCCTGGAAATTCTGGCCGAAGTCGGTCTGGCGGATCGTGGCGGCGACTGGCCGTCCGTGCTTTCAGGCGGGCAGCGGCAGCGCGTTGCTCTTGCGCGGGCGCTGGTGGGGCACCCATCCATATTGGCACTCGACGAACCGCTGGGCGCATTGGATGCGCTGACGCGGATCGAGATGCAACAACTGCTGGAACGAATCTGGCTGGCGAAGAAATTCACCGCGATTCTGGTGACCCATGATGTAGCAGAGGCCGTTTCGCTAGCCGATCGCGTCGTCGTAATCGATAGCGGACGCCTTGCGCTCGACCTGGCGATCCCGGTAGAACGCCCGCGCCGTCATGCTTCGCCCGAACTGGCGTTTTTTGAACGGCAGATATTGGATCAGTTGTATAATCGATAAGAAAACACCCGCCGACGATGCCAGCGGGTGTTGCACTCAGATAGTAATACTCAGATCAGGCGATCTTCTGGCCGGTCTTTGCCCAGTCAGCGAGGAAAGTCTCGAGACCCTTGTCGGTCAGCGGATGCTTGACGAGCGCCTTCAGCGTTGCTGGCGGTGCGGTTACGACATCTGCGCCGATGAGTGCGGCTTCCTTGACATGGTTGACTGTACGGATCGAGGCCGCAAGGATTTCCGTTGGATAGTCGTAATTGTCGTAGATCGTGCGAATTTCGGAAATCAACTCAAGGCCGTTGATGCCGATGTCGTCGATGCGGCCGATGAAGGGCGAGATGAATGTTGCACCGGCCTTCGCGGCCAGCAGCGCCTGATTGGCGGAGAAGCAAAGTGTGACATTTACGAGGTGTCCGTCGGAGCGAAGCGCCTTGCAGGCCCTGAGACCGTCGAGAGTAAGCGGTACCTTGATGCAGATATTGTCGGCGATCTTGGCAAGCACCGCTGCCTCTTTCATCATCTGCTCATATTCGACCGCTGTCACTTCGGCCGAAACCGGTCCCTTGACGATGCTGCAGATTTCCTTGGTGACTTCGAAGATGCTGCCGCCGGATTTGAGAATCAACGAAGGGTTGGTTGTCACGCCGTCAAGCAATCCAAGATCGTTGAGTTCGCGGATTTCCTTTACATCGGCGGTATCAGCAAAGAATTTCATCGGAGCAGTCCTTCCAAAAATGATAGATGGGATATTTCTCCCGGAAAGTGGCTTTTCTTTATCCGAAAGCCGCGCCAAGGTCACGCCCATATGAGCCAGGATTCGTTCATCCCGCAAAAAATAGTTCCCGTGCTTGTGCCGATGCCGGCCGAGCGGCCCTATAGCTATGCCGTGCCGGATGGCATGGAGGTGCAGGCCGGTTCAATCGTTCGGGTGCCACTAGGACCGCGCGAGGTCGCGGGCATTGTTACGGAGGGTTCGACAGACTCGATCGATGCGAAAAAGCTGCGGCCGATTTCAGAACTCTTTGACTGTCCTCCGGTCGATGATGGCATGATGCGATTCATGCGCTGGGCTGCTGATTATACGATATCGCCGCCAGGCATGGTGGCACGGATGGTGTTGCGGGTGCCTGCGGCTTTCGACCCGGAGCCGCCGGTTCCGGGTCTGCGGTTCTCCGGCCGCGAGCCTGACAGGATGACGGGCGCCCGTGCCCGCGTATTGGAACTTGCGGAAGACGGAATGGCATGGACCCGTACCGGACTTGCTCATGCCGCAGGCGTGTCGGCAACTGTCATCGATGGTCTCGTCGCTCAGGGCGTTTTCGAACAGGTGATGATCCCGGCGCGGCCAATCGTAGCCGCTCCCGATCCGGATTATGCGRAAGCGGCCTTGTCTCCCGATCAAACCCAAGCTGCAGATCAACTGGTCGAAGCGGTATCGACGAATGGCTTTTCGGTGTCCTTGCTCGATGGCGTCACAGGCTCGGGCAAGACCGAGGTCTATTTCGAGGCGGTGGCCAAGGCTATCGAAAAAGGCAAACAGGTGTTGATCCTGTTGCCGGAGATTGCGCTGACCCAGCAATTTCTCGATCGGTTCCACGACCGTTTCGGTTCGAAACCCGCGGAGTGGCATTCCGACCTCGCACCGAGATCGCGCGAGCGGGTCTGGCGACAAGTGATGGAGGGCCAGGTCAGAGTTGTCGCGGGCGCGCGCTCGGCATTGTTCTTGCCGTTCAAGGATCTGGGATTGATCATCGTCGATGAAGAGCATGATCCGGCCTACAAGCAGGAAGATCGTGTGTTTTACAATGCGCGCGACATGGCGGTGGTGCGCGGGCATATCGGCAATTTTCCAGTGGTCCTGGCGTCGGCAACGCCGTCGATCGAAAGCCAGGTGAATGCGAGCCAGGGTCGCTATACGCGCATTCGCCTGCCGGGCCGCTATGCGGAAGCGGCGATGCCGGAACTCAAATCGATCGACATGCGCAAATCACCGCCGCGACCGGGTGGTTTCCTTTCACCGGCGCTGGTTGAGGCCATCAACCAGACTTTACAACGCAAAGAGCAATCGCTGCTGTTTCTCAATCGGCGTGGCTATGCGCCGCTAACTTTATGCCGGGTATGTGGTCATCGGTTTCAGTGCCCGGACTGTTCAAGCTGGCTTGTGGAGCATCGCTTTCGCGGTCAGCTCGTCTGTCATCAATGCGGGCACCGCGAGGCGAGGCCCGAGGCTTGTCCATCCTGCGGCACGCTTGACCATCTGGTTGCTTGCGGCCCGGGTGTCGAGCGCATCGCCGAGGAAGCGGAGAAGACATTTCCCGATGCGCGCATCATCGTCCTGTCGTCCGATCTCATGGGTGTGAAGCGTCTGCGGCTGGAACTCGATGCCATTGCGCGCGGAGAGGCGGATATCATCATCGGGACGCAGCTCGTCGCCAAGGGGCATAATTTCCCTAACATGACTCTCGTGGGGGTTGTCGATGCGGATCTCGGGCTTGCCAATGGCGATCCGCGCGCTGCCGAGCGCACGTTTCAACTGCTCAACCAGGTAACGGGGCGGGCGGGACGCACTGGCAAAAAGAGCCTCGGACTGTTGCAGACCTATCAACCGGACCATCCCGTCATGCGCGCCATCGTTTCCGGTGATGCACAGGCCTTTTATGAGCGCGAGATAGAGGAGCGAGAACGCTCTGGGCTCCCGCCATTCGGCCGCCTGGCAGCATTGATTATCTCGGCAGCAACACGGCCAGAGGCAGAAAATCATGCCCGGGCTCTACGGCGTGCCGCGCCCGCCTCGCCGCAGATCAGCGTGCTGGGTCCGGCAGAGGCGCCACTCGCGCTTATTCGGGGGCGTCACCGCTTCCGGCTCTTGATCCATGGCACCCGTAAGGCGGATATTCAGGGCTTTATCCGCGCCATGCTGGCGGCAGGACCAAAAGAACGGGGATCGGTGCGCGTGCAGGTTGATATTGATCCGCAAAGCTTCTTATAAAACTCGCCACGGCGGGCTGCAAATGGCGCTTTTCTATGCTCCGGTGCTCACGTACCGAAAAGTACGCTCCGCTCCGGTGCTCGAAAACCACCATTTTCGCCACCCATGACGAGTTTTGGGTCGGCGCTATGAAAGCAGGATTACAGGTAATCTGGGGAAGGGATAAGAAATGGAAC
>NZ_JBFUMG010000083.1:0-12975 GCF_054049495.1 Phyllobacterium sp. P5_D12
TCAAGGGACTGCCTGATGCTCCTTGATTTTTTGCTGACGTGACAAAATTTTGGCATTTCTATTTGTCGATTAAACTTTAGGCGAATTGTCGACCGGCGGAGGCTTCGCTAAGCAAGTGCTTTTTCCATGGGAAATTGCACATCATGAATTTTCGATATCTGCTATTCATTGCAATCCTTGTCCTCAGTGCCTGTGATGGCTCGGAATCTTCGGCCCCGCCCGTCGATACCACGTCTACTTTTGCCGCACAGCCCGCCACAACCATCGACAGTGACKCACTTGGCAAACAGATTGCGCTGGCTGTGCAAAACGCTTTGCTGGCGCGTGGCGACACAAAGGTTCCGGATGAGAAAGTCTCGGATTTGCTTGCGGCGGTCCTGCAGAAGCTGGGCCCTGACGCTGGCAAAGGCCTTTCCAACAACCAATTGGCTGAGCAGATTGCATCCGCGCTGAGCTCCGTCCTCGATCAACGCGATGCAACTGCCAAGCTTGAAGCGAAAAGGCTCACGGATGCCGCAAAGTGGAAAGCGGCGAACGAGCAAGCCGACAAGCTGAAAAGTGAGGGCAAACAGGTCGAGGCCCAAGAGATTCTCGATGCCACCTATTACGATATGGTCGCTGCTGAAGAGCGATTTGTAAGCGACCCAAACCAATATAAAGGATACTCCGACAGCGCCCTCCCGTTTTCCGCCGTCGATGAGGGGCCATCCGTCAAGCGGCATAAAATGACGATTGGCGGCAAAACCGTCTGGTTTACGGCAAAGTCCGGTCATCTGATCGCCTTTGCGCCCAAGGATCCCAAGAATCCTGGGAGGAAAGATGCCCAGGCTTCGATCTTCTATACGGCCTATACGAGAGATGATTTGCCCGCGAAAAAGCGGCCTGTAACCTTCTTTTTCAATGGCGGGCCTGGTTCATCGTCTATCTGGTTGCATCTCAGCTCATGGGGGCCGCAACGTCTTGTCACCGGCGCCCCCAATATTCCCGCGGAATATGCGAAGGAACCGCCGGACCATTTTCCAATGGTGGGCGATGAGGAGACATTGCTGGATCGAAGCGATCTCGTTTTCGTCGATCCGGTCGGGACGGGTTTTTCCGAAGCGATTGAGCCGCACGAGAACACGCAATTTTGGGATATGGATGCCGATGCCAAGGTCAATGTCGATTTTGTCCGGCGCTATGTCAATGTCAACAACCGGCAGGCGTCACCGAAATATCTCTATGGCGAATCCTATGGCGGCATCCGCGTGCCCATCATGGCGCGAATTATCACGGAAGCAGGTTCGACAAATTATGATCCAAGCGGCGGCACGCCCATTGCACTCACCGGGATGATCCTGAATTCTCCCATCCTCGATTATTCCATTGCCAAGGACAGCCCCGGCACGTTCCCCACACTTGCCATGACCGCCGATTTCTATGGGGTGGCGAAGGCACGCGGCACATCAACCGCAGATGATTTTGTCGACTCCGCCCGTCGCTTCGGCAAAGATCGCTACACGAAAAACTATCCGCTGTTTGCGGACAAGAAAACATGGTCCGAATATATCGCAACACCCGATGGCGTGACCTACCTTGATGAGCTTTACAGATTTACTGGTGTTGGCGGTTGTGATTCGGCGGCAAATCCACCAATTGCCCAGGCGGGCACAGGGATATTCTCTGGCGGTTGTTATCTGGCCGAAAATCCATGGGCTACAAATCCGGATATGGGTCCACAAACTGTTTTGGCCAAACTCATGCCCGGGCGCCAATTCAACCCCTACGATCTGCGCATGAACGCATCATATGATCCGAGAGAATATGAGCACCTTGGCTTTACCAATGCAATCAAGCCTTATCTACGCGATTATGTGAACTACATGAATGAATCGACTTATGAAGTTATCCCTTACGACCCTTTTTGGAACTGGAAGTACTCAAGAGATTCATCGATAAAATATTGGAAGAGCAGCATTACTGATCTGATCATAACAATGACACATATGCAAAAACTTTTGATCATCGGGGGCTACACGATGTTGTAACGCCTTTTTTCCAAACAGAACTCGACCTTGAGGCAAGTGGTATCGAGAAAATATTCTATACGGTCAAATGGTTCGATGGCGGGCATATGACCTACTTGACAGAAGCCTCACGCGCACCAATGAAAAAGACTTTGGACGATTTTTATGCTGCGCCGCATTATTTGGAAGCTCTTTGCTGCCGGGTGGTCAATTAAATGGACTGTACTTTTCCAAGAGGAGATTTTTATGAAGTTGATTTTACCGTTTTTGTTTGCCATGACATTGCTGGGCGCACCCGCAGCCGACGCAGGCATGACCGTTTTGCCCCGTACCAGGCAGTTGCAAGGGTCTGCGCTGGTTCTTAAGGCTGGCGAAATGATCGGCCTCCCGCCAGCCAATCTGCCGGGGCCAGCGGAGCCAAAACGCACGCCGGAAAACATCCGCCTTGCAACGATCGTGCAGCTCCGCGCAAAATTCGATGCCGCTTCTGCGGGTTCCAACCATCTCCTCACGGCGGAAGCAGCGAGAGCTGCGGGTTGGGGGGCTGTTTATGATCGCTTTGCTGAAATCGATCGCAACCACGACGGCTATGTCAATTTCGGCGAAATTGAAACGGATTTCGACGCGCACTCCCCCTTGAAGATTAAACGCAAGGCTGCAGTGCAGGTGGTGGAATAGCGGACACCGAGATTTTATTCCGCCGGTGCTGCTGCCTTGATCAGCGGCCGGTGACCTGAAACCTCTGAACCCGCGTCAGGCTGCAGACCCCTGAATGACAGGCATGCCAAACCCGAAATTGCCGCCACGACAAAGAAGGCGATGTGGAAATCCGAGAGCTGCAGCGGGCCGCCGTGTATCTTGGTCGTAATCTCGAGAATGCCGCCGGCGACCGCCACACCAAGCGCGATCGAAATCTGCTGGGCGACTGAACTGATCGGCGTTGCCTGGCTCGTCTGCTCGTTGGGAATATCCGCATAGGCGAGAGCGTTTGTACCCGTAAAGAACAGCGAACGGAAAAATCCACCCACGAGGAGCAGCAGGATCATCAACCAATAGGGCGTTTCCGGCGTGAAGAACCCGTTGACCGCGACGAATATTGCAGCGACGAACGATCCGTACATCAGCGAATTGCGGAAGCCGGTTTTCCGGTAAAACCATTTTGTAACAAGCTTCATGCTCATGGCGCCGAGTGCCGATACGAAGGTGATCATTCCGGATTGAAATGGCGTCAGGCCAAAGCCGATCTGAAGCATCAACGGCAGCAGGAACGGGATTGCCCCAACGCCGATGCGGAACAGACTGCCGCCGACGATTGCTGCTCTGAATATCGGATTGTCCAGAAGATTGAGAGAAAGCAACGGCTCAGCAGTTCGGCGCGCATGGACAAGATAAAGAACAGCGGAAACGATGCCCGTCAGAAGCGTCGCTATACCCACCCATGTCGGAAGCGCTGGGAGACTGACGACGGAGAGACCGAAGACGATGCCCGAGGCGGCGATGCCGCTTAAAAAGAAACCGGGAATGTCCAGGGGCCGTTGCACCAGGGTTTCGATGGAAGGCAAATAGCGTGTGGCGATGATGATTCCGAGGATGCCGATCGGAACGTTGATCAGGAAAATCCAGTGCCAGCTGAAATAGGTCGTCAGGAAACCGCCAACCGGTGGCCCGATCAGCGGGCCGATGAGCGCCGGCATTGTCAGCCATGCCATGGCGCTGACAAGTTCATTGCGCGGCGTCGAACGCACCAGCACGAGACGGCCGACAGGCGTCATCATCGCGCCGCCTACACCTTGCAGGAAGCGCGATAGAACGAATTCGAGGAGCGAGCCCGAGGCGGCGCAGGCGATGGATCCGACGACGAATACGATGATCGCAGCGCGGAAAACGTTCTTGGCACCGAACCTGTCGGCCATCCAGCCACTGACTGGAATGAAGACCGCGAGAGAGACGAGGTATGCGGTCAGGGCCAGTTTTAAAGCGATCGGACTGGTGCCGATATCAGCAGCGATCGCTGGCAGCGAAGTCGCGATGACGGTGGAGTCCATGTTCTCCATGAAAAGGGCGACGGCCAGGACGAGCGGAACGATGCGGTTCAAGTTGAATTCCAGTTCTCAGGTGGTGAGAAAGCAGGCGGTGAATCTCGTTTTATGAGACTCGGGGAGGCCTTGCGAGTTCCGATAGCACTCGTGATGCCGGGGCTCAAGCGGCGATCAATCAGAAGTGATCCAGACGCCGCGATTTTTGGTCTATTCAGCAGGAACGGAGCGGCAGCGCCGACGTTGCCGCGTTGCATATTGTTGCCTGAAGGAGATAATCCTATGTCTGCATTCGAGATTTCCCGCCGCAACCTTTTTCTCGCGTCAAGCGCCATGGCCGGCGGATTGGCAATGTCACAGATGATTTCTGACATCGCGGAGGCGGCTGTTCCACAATCGGACGTCAAGTCGCCTGGCTTCAAACGTTTCAAGCTGGGCGATTTCGAGATTACCACCTTGCTTGACGGGCTTCGCCCCGGCGATGGTCCATTTCCAACCTTCGGCGCCAATCAGAGCCAGGAGGCTGTCGCCGAGTTAATGCGCGCCAATTTCCTGCCTGAAACGAAATTCGTCAACGGCTTCACGCCGGTTCTCATCAACACCGGATCTGAACTGGTCCTTGTCGACACAGGCTTTGGTGCAGGTGGCCGCGAGAATGGTCTCGGTCAGCTGGAGGCAAATATGAAAGATGCGGGCTATACGGCTGATCAGGTGACGCTTGTTGTCATCACCCATATGCACGGCGACCACATCGGTGGCCTGATGAATGGCGAGACGCCGGGATTTCCCAATGCGCGCTATGTAGGCGGGCAGATTGAGTATGACTTCTGGACCGACGCTGCACGTGCGGGTACTCCGGCCGAAACCAATGCCAAAGGTGTCAATGCCAAGGTCAAGCCGCTTGCCGAAAAGTTCACCTTCATCAAGGCGGGCGATGCGGTAGTCCCCGGCATCACCAGCGAAGCGGCCTATGGCCATACGCCTGGCCACATGATTTTCCACGTCGAATCGGCCGGCAAGCATCTTGTCCTGACCGCTGACACGGCCAATCACTACGTCGCCTCGTTGCAGCGGCCCGATTGGGAAGTTGCCTTCGACACCGACAAGGCCATGGGCGCCGCAACACGCAAGAAGGTGTTCGACATGATAGCGGCAGACAAGGTACCGTTCATTGGCTACCACATGCCATTCCCTGGTGTGGGTTTTGTCGAAAAGCAGGAAACGGGCTATCGATTCGTGCCGGCAACCTACCAATTCGACGTTTGAATGAATTGGCCCCCTAAGTGCAGTTCCGGCGCGCTTGCGCCGGATATTGCTACAATATTGTGGGCCTGGTGACCGTTGGAATGCCAGTAATTGCGTTTTGATCTTTTCAAACCGACATATCCATGTTACCAGCCCGTGCCAATTCACTTGAACAGAACTTGATCGGCGCCCCACCACCGTGGTGCGCCCTTTAGTCGTATTACCCGTATTGCAAGGAAATTGGTCATGGCAAAAATCGTTGAATCCGCGACAGGCGCGCTGGCACTGACATTTGATGATGTTCTGCTCCAGCCAGGTCACTCCGAGGTTATGCCCGGCCAGACCGACATTCGCACCCGCATCGCACCTGATATCGAACTCAACCTGCCGTTGCTATCAGCGGCGATGGATACAGTCACCGAATCGCGCCTCGCTATAGCCATGGCGCAGGCTGGCGGCATGGGCGTCATTCACCGCAATCTCACGCCGGAACTGCAGGCCGAAGAAGTCCGCCAGGTCAAGAAGTTCGAATCCGGCATGGTCGTCAATCCGGTCACCATTGGCCCCGACGCGACACTTGCCGATGCGCAGGCGCTGATGCGCGCCCATGGCATCTCCGGCATTCCTGTGGTCGAGAACTCCGGTGAGGGCAGCCGCAAGCCGGGTCGTCTCGTCGGCATCCTCACCAACCGCGACGTGCGCTTTGCCTCCGACCCTGCCCAGAAAATCTACGAGCTGATGACGCGCGAAAACCTGATCACCGTGCGTGAGAACAACGTCCAGCACGAAGAAGCCAAGCGCCTCTTGCATCAACATCGCATCGAAAAACTGCTGGTTGTAGACGACAAGGGTTATTGCGTTGGCCTGATCACAGTCAAGGACATGGAAAAGTCGCGGCTTAACCCGAACGCCGCCAAGGATGCGCAAGGCCGGCTTCGTGTCGCCGCCGCATCCAGCGTCGGTGAAGATGGTTTCGAGCGGGCCGAGCGGCTTATTGCTGCCGGCGTCGACGTTCTTGTCATTGACACTGCCCATGGCCATTCGCAGCGCGTGCTCGATGCTGTTACCCGCGCCAAGAAGTTGTCGAATGCCGTGCGTATCATCGCCGGAAATGTCGCCACTGCCGCGGGAACACAGGCGCTGATCGATGCGGGCGCCGATGCCGTCAAGGTCGGTATTGGACCAGGCTCGATCTGCACCACGCGGATCGTCGCGGGTGTCGGCGTACCGCAGCTTTCTGCAATCATGTCGGCGGTCGAGGCAGCACATAAATCGAATGTGCCGGTCATCGCCGACGGCGGCATCAAATATTCCGGTGATTTCGCCAAGGCTCTTGCCGCGGGTGCGTCCGCGGCCATGGCAGGTTCGGCACTTGCCGGCACGGAGGAAAGCCCGGGTGAGGTCTATCTTTATCAGGGCCGCTCGTTCAAAGCCTATCGCGGCATGGGCTCTGTGGGCGCCATGGCGCGAGGATCGGCTGATCGCTACTTCCAGGCCGAAGTACGCGACGAACTGAAGCTCGTGCCGGAAGGCATCGAAGGCCAGGTCGCCTACAAGGGTCCGGTTTCGGGCGTATTGCATCAGCTTGCTGGCGGTCTCAGAGCATCCATGGGCTATGTCGGTGCAAAAAATTTGGAAGAATTCCGCGAAAAGGCTACATTCGTCCGCATCACCAATGCTGGTCTGCGCGAAAGCCACACCCATGATGTCACGATCACCCGCGAAAGCCCGAACTATCCGGGCGGCAACTAAAGCAATTCCAGGAAAAGTGGGAACCGGTTTTCCGTCCGGAATTGCGTTAAATGCTCTGACCCAAAAGTGAAGGGCTATGTCTGACACCGCCCTTCGCGATCACTTCTCGGCGATGGCGCGCAACAGCGCCTGGTCGAATTTCCGGCTGCTCAGCGCGTGTGAGCAACTCACCGACGCCGAGTTTGCTCAAAAGCGTACCAGCTTCTTCCCGTCCATCCAGTTGACGCTGAACCATAATCTTATCGTCGATCACATTTACATGGCCGATATGATCGGCAAAGGACGCAGGAATATCGGCCTCGTCGGCGATATACCCTATCCCAAAGCGTCCGACCTGAAGCAGGCGCAGACGGAGTTCGATAGCAGCCTCATCGGCTTCTGTGACGATATCGAGCCCGAAGACCTCGACAAGATCGTATCGATCACATGGGGGACTGGGGACACTTCGCAAGAGCCGATCTACCTCTTGCTATCGCACCTTTTTGTGCACCAGATCCATCACCGCGGACAGGCGCATGCCATGCTGGCAGGCACCAATGTTCTGCCGCCGCAGCTCGATGAGTTCTTTCTGAACTACGACAGACCACGACGCCAGGGCGAGCCCTTTACGGAGTAGGGCACCCAAATCTAGGAATTATTCTGCGTTCCCGAAGGTCGCGGAACACACGCATGAACATCTCCTCCGTATCGACATATTCATGAAATCCGGCTCGCCGCAGCCTGGAGCCGTCGGCAAAGAAATCATAGTTCCAGTCGAAGACCGCATCGCCGAAGCCCCAGGACGACACATCTTTGTAGGGTGTCTTGGCCAGACTGTGCTTTTCGATCATGCGTTTCCACAGCGGTTCCTTGTCCGCCATGACGACGTTCAATGACATGGGAATTGGCGGCGCAACCTCCAGATCGAAAAACCGCGCGATCTTCGGCCACATCTCGCTCCAGCGGAAGAGATCCCCATTGTTGATGTTGAACGCCTGATTGCCGCAATGCGGGTTCGTTGCGATGAAAACAGTGGCCCGCGCCAAAAGTCCGGCATCCGTCATTTCCAGCAGACTGTCATAGGCGCCGGGTTTGCCGGGAAAGCGCAGCGGAATGCCGAGTTCTTTCGACATCGAGGCATAGACGGCGATCACCGATGCAAGGTTCATGGGATTGCCAAGCGCAAAGCCCACGACGACCGACGGCCTCAACGCTGACCAGGTCCAGCTCTTGCCCTTCTGCGATGCCTCCAGGAAATCCTGCTGATCGATGTTGAATTCCGGCGGCATGTGATTGGCATCGGTCTCGCGCGCCGGCGTCTTGAATGGCCCAAGATGTGCGCCGTAGACCTTATAGCCCTGCATCAGGCTGATGCGTTCGAGATCGGGCGCGATCGGCTCGATTGCGTTGACCGCATTCATCAGCATCGCCAGATTTGGTTCGACAAGCTCGGCCCAACTCGGCCGGTCTTGATAGGCCGCATAGAATATATGCGTCACGTCGGTGAGATAGGCGAGCTTGTCACTGGCGTCTGTTGCGTCGAGAAGATCGACAGCGATATGTCTGAGTTTTCCGCTCGCCACTCCGCCGCGGCGTGACAGGCCAATAATTTCCCAGTCGCCCAGTTCGACAAGATGCGAAATCAGATTGCCAGCGATGATTCCATTGGCACCAACAACAACTGCTTTTTTGGTCATTTCAAAATCTCCATTTCAGATTCTGAAACAGATATGATCCATTCGCACAACTTTGCGTAGTGGCAGAAAAATGATAACGTTCATAAGAAATTCTTTGAGGAAATAATGGATAGATTCGCTGCGATGAAGACGTTTGTCCGTGTTGCGGAGCTTGGCACTCTATCCGCAGCGGCGCGGGAACTTGGTCTGACCCAGCCGGCAGTCAGCCAGCAGGTCGCAGCTTTGGAGCGGCATCTGGACGTGCGTCTGTTTCACCGGTCTACGCGCCAGCTGGCGCTTACAGAAGGTGGCGAAACCTATTACCAGCATGCACGGCAAATCCTGCAGGCGGTGGACGAGGCGGAAGAAAGCGCTGGTGAATTATCCACGACGCTGCGCGGAAACCTTCGTATTCATGGTCCTGTCGGTTTTGGCCAGATGCATCTTTCGCCCATAACCATCGAGTTTCAGCGCCTGCATCCGGACCTCACAGTCGAACTTGTCCTCGATGACCGCTTTGCCGATTTGATCGMGGAAGGCGTTGACGTTGCGATCCGCTTCGGCGAGATGAAATCCTCCGATCTGATTGCCAGAAAACTTGCCACATTCGAGCGTATTCTCGTGGCTTCGACGGATTATATCGCTGCCCATGGCAAACCCAGGACACCGGACGACCTTATCCAGCATCGCTACATCCGGTTCTCATGGTCACCACAGGGCGAATCGATTCCCCTGATCGGCCCTGATGGGGCTCTCGTAGCGCCAATCCGCTCTACGTTCCTCGCCAACAATGCCTTTGTCCTGAATGAAGCACTGTGCGCTGGTCTCGGCATCGGCGGGGCGCAAGTCCCGCTGATCCAGCCACTGCTTGATTCGGGCAAGCTCGTTCGGATTCTTTGCGATTATGCCTATGCGCCGATGGATGTGCACGTGGTCTATGCGACTGCTCGCTTCCTGCCGCGCAAGGTTCGCGCCTTCATTGACCATCTGGCAACCAGTCTGCAGGCAATACCGGGCTTGCGCATAAATCGCATCCCTGAAAAGAACGTATAAACGAATAACAGGAGGGACCATGTCACAAACCGCAATTTTCTGGCCAATGATCGCGCTGACTTTCCTGATCTATTGTGTCTATGCCCTCCTTATGCTTCGCCGTCGGCAAGCCGTTCTCAGTGGCCAGGCAAGTGCAAGGGATTTCAAGCTGCCGCTCAAAGAGCCGGAGGCCAGCGTTGCGACGGTTCGCAACTTGATCAATCTCTACGAATTGCCGATGCTGTTCTATGTCGTCTGCCTGGCGCTCTATGCGGTCAATGGCGCTACGTTGCTTGCCGTAGTCATCGCCTGGTGTTTCGTGGCAATGCGTGTGGTCCACACCTATGTGCACATAACGTCCAACCGGCTTGCCTTTCGCCAGCCGATCTTCGTCCTCGGCTTTATCCTAAATGGGGCGTTGTGGGTCATGCTGGCGTTGCACCTCGCCGTCCCACCCGTCGTCTAGAGCAATTCCAGGAAAAGTGGGAACCGGTTTTCCGTCCGGAATTGCGTAAAGATAGAGTGCTGGAGCAATTCTGGAATTGCTCTAGGCTGCAAGATCGTCCAGTTCATCCGCCGAAATCATCAACCGGCGGCTGCAATCGACGATTGTAATCGCCAGGGCTTCGAAGTCCTCGCGCCGCTCGCTCTGCTTGCGCCAGATCAAGCCGATTTGGCGAGATGGTTCCGGATCGGCAAAAGCAACGATGCGGACGTTATTGCGGCCGGCTTCGGTGCGCACGGCAATCTCGGGGATCAGCGTCAGTCCCATGCCATGACTGACCATCTGCAGCAGCGTCGCCATGCTGGTCGCGCCATAATTGACCAATTGGCGTTGCTTGACATTGCTGCACACGGCAAGCGCCTGATCGCGCAGGCAATGACCCTCCTCCAGCAGAAGCAGCCGCTCAAGCGCCACATCTTCCTGCGTCATGGGCGAGGTGAGAACGTCGATATCATTGTTCGATGTTGCGATCAGAAAGCGATCGCGAAACAGCGGTTTGGCGACCGTCCCTTCGCCTTCTATCGGTAGGGCAGCGATGATGGCGTCCAGATCGCCAAGGCGCAGATCCTCGACCAGCTTCGAGGTAACGGCTTCACGCAGCTCGATCGCAAGTTCGGGATAGGCCTCGCGGAGATCCGGGATCAGCAGCGGCAGCAGATAAGGCGCAATCGTCGGAATAATGCCCAGCCGCAGCCGTCCTCTCAAGGTGCCACGCCTCTGTCCCGCAAGTTCCTCAAGCGAGCGAATTTCGTCGAGAATGCCGCGTATGCGCGGCAGGAGGCGCCTGCCCATCTCAGTAAGCACGACCGACCTCCGCGTCCGTTCGAACAGTGTGGCTCCCAGAAGCAGCTCCATCTCCGCGATCTGCGCCGAGAGGGCAGGCTGGGATATGCGTGCCATCTCCGCAGCTTTGCGGAAATGCAGCGTGTTGGCGAGAATATCGAAATAGCGCATTTGGCGAACTGAAAACATGATAAATAAATCCTATCAATAATCATTCTAAAATCAATTGGAAACTATGATTAGAAAGGTTCTATGGTGTACTCGAGAACGCGGCTGCGCTAGCGCGCCTGCTGTTCCTATTGTCAAAACGCGAGATTCGAGGAGAAGCCAATGGCTGACCGTCCAACATTGACGACAACCGCCGGTGCACCGGTATCCGACAACCAGAATTCCAGAAC
Organism: Phyllobacterium sp. P5_D12; assembly: GCF_054049495.1. Classification (NCBI taxonomy): domain Bacteria; kingdom Pseudomonadati; phylum Pseudomonadota; class Alphaproteobacteria; order Hyphomicrobiales; family Phyllobacteriaceae; genus Phyllobacterium; species Phyllobacterium sp. P5_D12. The sequence continues at coordinate 11,413 of NZ_JBFUMG010000083.1, forward strand.
CGCCGGCGAGCGCGGTCCTGTTCTGCTCGACGATTATCAGCTCCTGGAAAAGCTCGCGCATCAGAATCGCGAGCGTATCCCTGAGCGTGTTGTCCACGCCAAGGGCTGGGGTGCGTTCGGCACACTGAAAATCACAGGCGACATTTCCAAATACACCAAGGCCAAGGCTCTGCAGCCCGGTACCGAGACGCCGCTGCTTCTGCGTTTTTCCACGGTTGCCGGTGAACTTGGCGCAGCCGATGCCGAGCGTGACGTGCGCGGCTTTGCGCTGAAATTCTACACCAGCGAAGGCAACTGGGATCTCGTCGGCAACAACACGCCGGTCTTCTTCGTCCGCGATCCGTTGAAGTTCCCCGATTTCATCCACACGCAGAAGCGCCATCCACGCACCAATATGCGCTCCACCACAGCCATGTGGGATTTCTGGTCGCTGTCGCCGGAAAGCCTGCATCAGGTCACGATCCTCATGTCGGACCGCGGCCTGCCCGTCGCGCCGATGTACATGAACGGCTACGGCTCGCATACGTATTCGTTCTGGAACGATGCCGGCGAGCGCTTCTGGGTGAAGTTCCACTTCAAGACGCAGCAGGGTCACAAGTTCTACACCAATGCCGAGGCTGAGACGCTCATCGGCAAGTCGCGCGAAACCTATCAGGAAGAGCTGTTTGGCGGCATCGAGCGCGGCGAGTTCCCGAAATGGACTGTCCAGGTCCAGATCATGACCGAGACGCAGGCAGAACAGACCTCATACAATCCATTCGACCTGACCAAGGTCTGGCCGCACGGTGAATTCCCGCCGCTCGAAATCGGTGTCATGGAACTCAACCGCAACGCCGATAACTACTTCGCCGAGATCGAGCAGGCCGCGTTTTCGCCGTCCAATGTCGTCCCCGGCATCGGCCATTCGCCGGACAAGATGCTGCAGGCCCGCGTTTTCTCCTATGCGGATGCGCATCGCTACCGCCTCGGCACACATTATGAAGCGCTCCCCGTCAATCAGCCGAAATGCCCGGTCCACAACTACCACAAGGATGGCCAGATGAATTTCTTCGGCCAGAAGTCCGGCAATGTCGACGCCTATTACGAGCCGAACAGCTTCTCCGGCGCTGTCGAACAGCCTTCGGCAAAAGAGCCGCCGCTGAAGCTTTCGGGTGATGCGGACCGCTACAACCACCGTATCGGCAATGACGACTACGGCCAGGTGACGGCCTTGTTCAACCTGTTCGACGCCGGTCAGCGCTCGCGCCTGTTCTCCAACATCGCTGCGGCGATGGATGGCGTGCCAGGGGCAATCATCGAGCGCCAGCTTGTGCATTTCCAGCGTGTCCATCCGGAATACGAGGCCGGCGTGCGCGCGGCCTTGAAGGAAGCGCACGGCTATGAGGCCAGCACCATTTCGCAGGAAGAAAAAGGCGTCGCTGCCGAGTAAATACTCGACGTTCCTTACCCTCCCCCTTGTGGGCAGGGGCGGAGCAAAGCGACGGGGAGGGGTCTTTCTTTTTTTACCAATAACCCCTCCCTGCTGCTAACGCAGCCTCCCTCCCCACAAGGGGGAGGGTAAGA
>NZ_JBFUMG010000084.1:0-12876 GCF_054049495.1 Phyllobacterium sp. P5_D12
GAATATGGACCCGGTATATCTCGTTTACCGCCGCCTGGAAGGGGCAGCAGGCTTTTAACATTCCCTATGCTTATCTTTTTTCCAGACCAACACCTGAAGGTGTAAACTGTTATCAGGATGGTTTTGACTTCGCCTTTTGGATGCCGACCCTCGCGCCCTCAAAGAGGGAAGCATTCTATGCCAGTGGATGGGCTCCTGAAGAACTGGATCCTCCGGACGGGTCTCATCTTATTCGCGTCCCCTACGTTCGAGTCATTCCGGACGGAGAAGATACTCCGGGATTTCCGTTCTCAAGCATTGAATTTGAAATGGATATGTACAAGGAACGCATCCCTTTCGAGAGCGCGTTGACGCGAATTACGCCTCTCGATTTTTGGCTCCAAACTTATGTGAACGTGGAAGAAGAAGCGCTTCTTGAATGCCTCAGCCTCAGCGAAGGATGCGACTTTACTTTCTATTTCAGAGATTTGAAGCTTGCCGTGCAGGGCTCCCTTGCAAAGGATGAGCTCTCGCAATGGAAAGCGGTCCAAGACGGCACCCGCACTTTGCTCGAACGCTGGATGGTGAGGTAGCAATCCAATGCTCGTCCAGGACAAGCATCTGAACCCCKATTAAATCGGTTGCTAGATACACTCCTCCATTGCGTGCGTGAAAACGGGAGGCTAGGTTTCGACCCTATCATTGGCGCATGATCCTTGTTCAAAAAATCGCAAAGATTTTTGGGTCGTACGCTAAGCAAAGAGGTCCAGATTCCCATGTTCCAGTCGTTTGAGGTCACAAGCAATCCTGCCACCGGAGGGCCCCGTGTCGCCAAGCTGCGAGATGAACTCGAAAACCTTGGCCTCGATGGTTTTCTCGTGCCACGCGCCGATGAACACCAGGGCGAATATGTGCCTGCCCGCGCCCGCCGCCTGGCATGGCTGACGGGTTTTACTGGCTCTGCCGGTGTTTCCCTGATTATGAAAAGCAAAGCCTATCTGTTCGTCGACGGGCGCTACACGTTGCAGGCAGCAGAGCAGACCGATCCGGACGTCTTCACGATCGAAAGTCTCGTCGATACGCCGCCTCCCGTGTGGCTGCGCAATGTCGACAAGAAACTCACCATCGGCTTTGATCCTTGGCTCCACACGATCAGCGAAACCAAATCTTTGCGCGAGGCTCTGGAGAAAAACGGCGGTACGCTCGTTGCAGTCAAAGACAATCTGGTCGACATGATCTGGGACGACCAGCCTGCCCCGCCGCTGGAAGCCGTCACGATCCAGCCGGAGAAATATGCCGGCAAGCTCGCAAGCCAGAAGCTGCATGAACTGGCCGGTGCCGTTGCCAAAGCCAAGGCCGATGCGACGATCCTCACGGATCCATCCTCTATCGCCTGGGCTTTCAATATTCGCGGCAATGATGTCAGCAACACGCCCCTTCCCCTCGCCTTCGCGCTGATTCCGGCATCGGGCGAACCGCTGCTTTTCATCGACAAGCGCAAGCTGCCGATCGAAACGGAAGCCTATCTCACCCAGCTTTCAACGTTGCGCGCCCCTTCAACACTGGAGGGCGACGTTGCGGCCTTTGCCGGTGAGGGCAAGACCGTGATGCTCGATCCGGCGCTGACAGCGGAAAAGCTGCGTCTGATCATCGAAAAAGCCGGTGGAAAAGTCGTGGACGGCCTCGATCCGGCGCGATTGCCGCGCGCGCTCAAGAACACGGTCGAGCTTGAAGGCGCACGCAAGTCGCATGAGCGCGACGGCGTAGCAATGGTATCCTTCCTTTCCTGGATCGATAGCCAGGCGCCGGGCACAATCGATGAGATCATCGCGGCGACGAAACTGGAAGAAACCCGCCAGACTGTGGCGGAGAGCTTCCAGATGCCGCTGGAAAATCTCTCGTTCGACAGCATTTCAGGGGCTGGACCGAATGGAGCCTTTGCGCACTACCGTGTCAGCACCGCGTCAAACCGCACCTTGGAGGACGGTGAGCTCTATCTGATCGACAGCGGTGGTCAATATCGCGACGGGACCACCGACATCACCCGCACGTTGCCGGTCGGCAAGCCTTCAGATGATATGAAGCGCAAATTCACGCTGGTGCTCAAGGGCATGATTGCCATCTCCACCGCCCGCTTTCCAAAGGGAACACGCGGTATGGATATCGATGTGCTTGCCCGCATCGCTCTGTGGAAACAGGGATATGATTATGGTCATGGCACCGGGCACGGGGTGGGTTCATTCCTGTCTGTGCATGAGGGGCCGCAAAGCATCTCGAAGCGCGGCGTACACGAACTGCTTCCCGGCATGATCCTTTCCAACGAACCCGGCTATTACAAGCCCGGCGCTGGCGGCTATGGCATCCGCACCGAAAACCTGTTGATCGTCACGGAGCCGAAAGTGCCGGAAGGTGGCGATATTCCGATGATGGGCTTTGAGACGATTACGCTCTGCCCCATCGACAGACGGCTGATCGACACCAGCCTGTTGATACGGGAAGAGCTCATCTGGCTGGACGCCTATCATGCGCGGGTTCGCGCGGCGCTGCTGCCGCACACGAATGGCCCGGCGCGCGAATGGCTGATCAGCGCGACCGAGCCCTTCGGTCATGAGAGCTAGTTTGTAGTCAGGAGAACTGGCGCAGCAGGATGATCACCGCTCCGCCAGCGAGAAACATGGTCAGCGCATTGAAGCGCAGAGCCACAAGACCGGCGAAGGCAAGTGCGATCAATCCGCGCCAGTCGGCCTCCGCGGCGGCGGGGGCAACAAGCGTCGTCAAAACCGCGGCAGGCACCGCATTGAGCGCGACTTCGACGCGAGGATGAATGCGCTCGAAGCGCGACAGCACCAGATGACCGCCGATACGCGTCAGGAATGTCAGAACTGCACCGGCGATTATGATCCACGTTGTCGAGGACATCAGCGTTGCCCCTTCGCTTTTTCTGGCTTGGCGACAATCACAGCCATAAGAATGCCAGCAAGAGCGCCAATACTGACATGCCAGGGCGAGCCAATCGTCTTGTAGGCAATGATTGAAACCACGGCGCTGGCGATGACGATCGCCGCCCAGTTATCGCGCTTGCGAAACCCCATGACTAGCCCAAGAAAATAGATCGGCAGCAGCATATCGATACCAAGGGCATGCGGGTCGGATATCAGATTGCCGAACAAACCCCCGATCCAGGCTTCTGTGACCCACATCACGTAAATCGGCGTGGCGACGCCAAGGTACCAGATGAAAGTGACCGGTTTCCCGGATTCCGCGCGCTTCTCGGTTTCCGCATATTGAGGATCGGTCAAAAGGAAATAGCTGAGAGCGCTCTGCAGCGGTTTGAAGTGGCCAATGCGCCGTCCCACCGCCGCCGAATAGAGCACATGGCGGAAATTTACGGCGAAAATGGAAAAAACGATCAGCCAGGCAGGGACATTGTGGCCGAACAGCTCGATGCCGACCATCTGGCTTGCACCGCCAAAAATCGCGGCGCTCATCAGCACCGCCTGAAACACGGTGAACCCATTGTCGACGGCCAGAGCGCCAAACAACAGCCCGAACGGCGCCGAAGCAATCATGATGGGCAAGCCTTTGGCGAAGCCTTCCCAGAACTGGGTGCGCGCACGGCCTGGATCGGCGGGAACCGATTGCCGCTGTATTTGTTCGTCCATTGGTCTGCTCTAGGACAGCTTCAACTGGCTGTCACGTCACATTTGTTGATTGATATCATCAATGTCACTGCAGTGACCGGGAATGCATCCGTTCTTGTCACGTGATTTTGCCACGATTATTTTGCATCGACGAGACAAGGGAGACTAAAAATGCCGCATATAATAGAACGCGATGTCTGGGCGACCGATCCCAAGAATTGGCAGGGAGAGGTCACGGGCAAGCCGTACGGAACCAACGTCTCGGTGATTTTCAACCATCAGGAGCGCGTCGGCGCCGGGCCGCGTTTACACAAACATCCCTACACGGAGACATTCATCATCCGCAAAGGTCATGCGCGGTTTACCGTCGGGGATCAAATCATCGATGCCTATGAAGGTCAGATCGTCGTTTCGCCCGCCAACACGCCGCACAAATTTGAAAACCTCGGGCCGGGCATACTGGAGACAATCGATATCCACGCCAACGAGGTGTTCGTAACGGAATGGCTTGAATAGAATGTTGATCTCCCCCCCATTGAGGGGAGATCAGAGGCATCTAACTCATTGTTTTGACGCAATTCCGGACGGAAAACCGGTTCCCACTTTTCCTGGAATTGCTCTAGAACTTCTGCGTCAACGAAACACGGAAACTGCGGCCAACTTCCGTATAGCGATCTGCTATCGTGGGCGAAATTGAATCCGGCACATCGAGCGYGTTCCAGTACTTCGTGTCGAAGACGTTGAAAATGCCCGCCTGAAGCTTCATTCCCTTGGCGAACTTTGGTTCCCACCAGAGAGTGGTATCGACCAACGCATATCCGGGGGCAACGAAACCGCCGTCGCTGACTTTGTCACGGCGTGAGGCCATGGTCAGTGACACGTCGCTGCCCCAATCCTCTACCGCGTATCCCAGCCCGATGATCGCACGAACCGGCGGCACCGAATTCAGATATTCGTCATTTTCCGTGTCCTTGCCGACGGTCCATGCGACGGAGGCCCAGGTGCGCCAATGATCGGCAAAGTTCACGTGGCCACGCAGTTCCGCGCCATAGATCTGGACGCGATCGAGATTGGCATAGCCTGTGATACCGCCGACCGGAAATTCCGCACCAGGAGGCGCGATGGTCACTTCCTCGATGAAGTTGCGGTAGTAATTGTTGAAGATGCTGCCGCCAAAACCATAGGTCTCGTTTTCGAGTTTCGCGCCGATTTCAAACCCGTTGCTGGTTTCGGGCTTAAGATCAGGATTGCCGATTCTGGCATAGGAGCCGGGCGCACCGTAATTTTGGAAGAGTTCCAGCGCGGTCGGAGCGCGGAACCCCTGTGCCCACTGAGCATAGAAGTCGAGGTCCGGAGCAGCGTGCCACGTTGCGCGGAGCTTCGGAGAGAAGCGCGAGTCGCTGTTGGAGGAAGGTATCGTACCGTCGAAATTGGGACCAGCCTCATAAGCAGCAGTCGATTGCGGGCGATGATCATACCAGTCAAAACGTCCGCCGGGTGTGATTGTCACACGGCCATTCAGGACATCGATGTCATCCTCGGCATAGAGGCCGACTGCGAGAGATTCGACGTCTGGCATATCGGATGAATTCGAATGCAGCATCCGGCACGATTGCGGACCGAAAGGTTGTGGAATCGTGGACCAATCGACATCGGGACAATTGTCGACGCCTGCTGAATATTGGTGCAGATCCTGGCGGTAGATTTCCCCGCCGACACGGAACGTGTGTGTAAGATTGCCGATCTCGGTGCTTTTCAGGACATTGCCGGTGAGGCCGTAACTGTCCTGCTTCAGCTCATTGTCACGCGTATAGATGCCGGAGGGATAACCGTAAAAGAATGGATCTCCGCGAATTATTCGCGCCCGGCTATCAGGCAAACGAACGCCGTCCGTTGTCTTGGTGAGGACCTGCTGCTGCCAATAGGCTATGGCATGCGCCTCATCGATCCAGCCGGTCTTGTCAGGCGAGATAAAATCGTAGCTCGCAGATATCCGCTTGCGCTCGACATCGTCCCCGGATTCGAGACTTCCTCGAACGTAGCTTGCCGTCGAACCGATCTTGTCGTCGATGTCCGCATCGCGCTTGAAATATTCGCCGGTTATGCCAAACCGATGGCCGCCATCGACGTTCTGATAAATCTTGGCGAGAAAATTGCCTTGGTCGAAGTCTAAAGGATTGGCCTCTGTTCGCGTTGCGCCATAACCGCCAACGTCGCCCATACTTTCGAATTCATGGCCTTGCCTGTAGCCGCCCTGGATCAGGAATTCCGTATCGTTGGCGCGCGCTGCAACGGCGGCATTCGTACGCCAGCTCCGGTCGGCACTGTCATAGACGCCCTTGGTTATAGCGCCCCAATTGCGCCCATCCGTCAAAAGATCTTCCGGATCAAGCGTCTGCAGCTGCACGACGCCGCCCAAAGCGCCTGAGCCATAACGGCTGGAATCGGCACCCTTGGTAATGTCGATCGCCGAAAGCCCGTCGAAATCCACGGCATTCAGTCCGCCCGAATTGCTGCGGGGGTCGGTCAGCCACGGCACACGTATGCCGTCGATCGTCGTCAGGACACGATTCTGATCGAGGCCTCGTAAGTTGATGCTATTGTTCTGGGTATTGAAATTGACGCCGGCATCGACACGGCGGCCAAGATCCTCGAAACTTTCGACCATGCGCTCCTGAAATTCCTGCCGGTCAGTCACGGTGGTCAATGGCGATTTTTCACCCTCGGCGGCTTTCGGCCTTGCGCCTTTTACGACGATGGTTTCGAGTTCGATATTGTCACCAGTGTTTGTGGTGTTTTGTGCAATCGATGCGCCGGTGCTCAACCCAACCATCACCAATGTACCGGCGCCGCCACACATGAGGCGCGCAAGCAGAGTCTTCTTAGCCATGTCCCAGTTCCCCAAACCCAAAAGAGAATGCCTGGCTGGCTTACGTCACAAGAAAATATCGTTGTGGGTCAGTGGCTTGCTGAGCAAATAGACAGCGCGTGTCCACGCCGTACAAATGTTCACTACTAAAACTAGACTATAAAAGTCAACATTAATTAATTACACGTTGTCACAATCCGGCATTCGCAATTCGAACCGCGGCAAAATGATATGAATCAGGAGGTTGCAGTGCCCTCGATTGCCCTGCCCCAATCGATCAGCGGCTTGGCGCGCACCGCAAAATCGAGAAGATCATCCGCAAGCTTTGGCGAAGTGATRTCGGCGGGATCGATCGGATAGCGGACGACGAAATTCCTGTTCCGCAAGGCCTCGATCAAATCAGCATCCGTGACCGATTCAAATCCGCGCGGCGTACGCTTCAATGCATCCGTATCTTTCATCGCCAGCCCATTTTTCTTGAGCGCCTTGACCATGGCGCGATAGTTCTCCGGCTTGTCGACGATGGCCTTGCGCATCGCGAGCAGGAGTTCCGGCTTCTGCTGCCACCATGCGACAGCGGCATAGCAGCCACGATAATCTTCGTGGCCGATGCAGACATAGAAACAGCCGCTTTCGGCCCACTTTGTGCCATCTGGCGAAAGAAGCGCGGACAGGTGGCGGTTATACGGGCTCTTGTCTTTGGAAAAGCGCACATCGCGTTTGATACGGAATTGCGACTTCTTGCGATCGCCCCTGAAGGGGAGACCCGCCTTCGCGAACCGGGCCATCAGATCTTCAACAAGATCGCCCAGCGGTTCGTAAAGATGAGTATCGAAAATATCCTTGTTCTCCAGAAACCATTCTCGGTTCTGGTGGAAATCGAGCGCTTTCAGAAAGGGCAACGCCTTGTCGCCAAAGCCTTTGAAAACCACGTCGCTCATGCGCCCACCAGCGTAAACCAGGAATCCTCGTCTATGACTTCAATGCCGAGAGTCTGGGCCTGCGCAAGTTTCGATCCCGCGCCGGGACCTGCCACCACGAGATCGGTTTTCTTGGAGACGGAACCCGCCGTCTTGGCGCCATAACGTTCGGCCATTGCCTTGGCCTCATCTCGCGACATCCTCTCAAGCGACCCGGTAAAGACGATGGTCTTGCCTGCCACCGGCGAGTGGCCGACGGTTCTGACTTCTTCATCGAGCGGYGTGGCCTCGGCAAGAAGCGCATCGAGAGCGTGGCGATTGTGCTCCTCGGCATAGAAATCGACCAGCGCCTCCGCAACAATGCTGCCGATACCCTCGACTTCATTCAACTCGCGCCACGCATCGTTGCCCTTGTCGGCTTTGTCCCGGGGCGGTTGCGCGGCCATGGCCACACTGGCAAGCGCATCATAGGAACGGTAGGCTCTGGCGAGCCGCTTGGCATTGACCTCACCCACGTGGCGAATGCCAAGCGCATAAACGAAGCGGCTCAGAGAAACTTCACGCCGGTCGTCGATCGCGTCATAAAGCTTCTTGACCGAAGTCGCGCCGAAACCATCGATGTTTTCGAGCTTCGCCAACGAGGCGGCCTGACGTTTCTTCAACGTGAAAATATCGGCAGGCGTGCCGATATGCAGCGCCGGATCGTCTGATTTGAAGAAGAACTCCACCTGTTTTTCGCCAAGTCCCTCAATATCGAAGGCGTTGCGCGAGACGAAATGCCGGATGCGCTCCACCGCCTGCGCCGGGCAAATCAACCCGCCCGTGCAGCGCCGCACCGCCTCACCCTCCTCGCGCACCGCGTGGGAACCGCAAGCGGGGCAAATATCCGGGAACTTATAGGGCGTCGTTCCGCGCGGCTTGTCGGGAACGATATCGACAATCTGCGGGATGACATCGCCGGCACGTTGCACCACGACCGTATCGCCGACGCGCAGGTCCCGCCCCTCGCGGATAGGCTGACCATTCTGACCGATACCCTTGATGTAATCCTCGTTGTGCAAGGTCACATTGGTGACAACCACCCCGCCAACCGTGACGGGCTCAAGCCGCGCGACCGGTGTCAGCGCGCCGGTGCGGCCAACCTGAATGTCGATGCCCTTGAGGATCGTCATCGCCCGTTCAGCCGGGAATTTATGCGCAATCGCCCAGCGCGGGCTGCGCGAGACAAAGCCAAGACGTTGCTGCAGCGCCAGATCATCGACCTTGTAGACTACGCCGTCGATATCGTAGCCGAGCAACGCCCGCTGTTCCTCGATCTGGTGATAGTGCTTTACCAGCGCTTCTACTGTCTCGAACCGTTGCATCAGCGGGTTGAYGCGGAAGCCATAGGACTTGAACGCTTCGACCATGCCCATTTGCGTCTTGGCGGGCATGTCGCTGACCTCCCCCCACGCATAGGCAAAGAATTGCAGCGGCCGCGAAGCGGTGATCGTGGGGTCGAGCTGGCGTAGGGAACCCGCCGCCGCATTGCGCGGATTGGCGAAAGTCGGCTTGCCATCCTTGGCCTGCCGCTCGTTCAACGCTGCGAAATCCGCGTGGCTCATATAGACCTCGCCGCGCACCTCCAGCACCTCGGGCGGTTTGCCGCTGAGCACATTGGGGATACTGGCAACTGTCCGGGCATTGAGCGTGACGTTTTCGCCTGTGGTGCCGTCGCCGCGGGTTGCCGCCGTCACCAGCCTGCCAAGCTCGTAGCGGAGGGAAAGCGACAGGCCATCGATCTTGGGTTCCGCCGTAATGCCAATCTTCGCGTCGGCTCCAAGCTTGAGAAACCTGCGGATGCGGCCGACGAAATCCTCGACATCGCTGTCATGGAAGGCATTGTCCAAGGAGAGCATTGGAATTGAATGGGTTACCTTGCCGAACTTCTCCGAAGCGACGGCACCGACTTTGTTCGATGGCGAGTCCTCACGCTTCAGATGCGGAAAACGCTGTTCGATTGCAAGATTGCGGCGCCGCAGCGCATCATACTCGGCATCCGAGATGATTGGTGCGTCTTCCGTATTGTAGCGGTAGTCGTGCTGGGCAATCTCGGTTGCAAGGCGGCCAAGCTCCTCAGTGGCATCCGCCTCGCTTAGTTGTTCTACGGGAATATCTGCCATGTTTTGTCCGACGCTGAAAATACGGATTCGGGCGGGAGATTAGCGTAAGAGAATTGGAAAAGCATCGTTCAAAGTGCGCACTCGACACAACAGCAGCCAGTTCCTGACATCAGGCTAAATAAGTGCAGCGTTTTCCCGGAGCAACCGCACTGCTGCGGCGCGCGCTTCGTCGGTGACGCTGGCGCCGGCGAGCATACGGGCGATTTCCTCCTGCCGGTCGCCGGTTTCCATCGCCCGTATGGATGTCGCCACGCGATCACTACCGGCGGCGGCCTTGGCGATGAGGAAATGCGTCTGAGCCCTTGCAGCAACCTGCGGCGCATGCGTGACGGAGAGAACTTGAACTGTACCCGCAAGGCGCCGCAGACGCTGGCCAATAGCGTCGGCGACCGCACCGCCCACACCCGTGTCGATCTCGTCGAACACCAGCGTCGGCGCCGAGCCGCGATCTGCAAGGGCTACTTTCAGCGCCAGCAGAAAGCGCGAGAGCTCACCGCCGGACGCGACCTTCATCATGGGACCGGGGCGTGTGCCCGGATTGGTCCGCACCCAATATTCGACCGTGTCGATCCCATCCGCTGTGCGGCTCTCTGCATCCGTCGTCATCTCGACAATGAACTCGGCGCGCTCGAGTTTCAGGGCCGGCAGTTCCGCCATGACAGCCTGCTTCAAGTGCTCGGCAGTCTCGTGACGATCGTTTGAAAGTGCGAGCGCGGCCAGATCATAGGCGTCGCGTGCGGCCTGCGCCTCTTTCTCTAGCGCTGCCAGCCGCTCAGCTCCCGCGTCGATATCGGCAAGATCCGCATCCATCCGGTCACGCAGCGCCGGAAGGTCATCGACAGCAACGGAATACTTGCGCGCAGCGGCACGCAATGCGAAGAGCCGTTCCTCCGTTTGCTCAAGCACACGCGGGTCGAAATCGATGGCTCGGATCGCCTGTTCGATGCCGTTTTGCGCCTCCGCCAGCGCATTCAGGGCCTCGTCGATGGCCTTGACGACCGGCTCCAGCAGCTGCGGAGCTTCCGGCACCTTGCGCTCCAGCCTGCGGACCAGACTGGCAAGGGAGGGCACAGGAGACGCGTTGCCGGAGAGCACCTCATTGGCATCATTGACATCGCCAGCGATCTTTTCCGAACGCATCATGTCCGTGCGCCTGATCGCCAGTGTCTCTTCTTCCAGCGGTTCCGGATCGAGCTTTGCAAGTTCTTCAACCGAGGCGCGCAGATAGTCGGCCTCGCGGGTTGCGGCTTCCACCTTGGCACGGTGGCGGACCAGCGTATGTTCCGTATCGCGCCAGGTCTTGTGAAGTGTACGCACAAGCGCCGCCTTGATTTCAAGCGCTCCAAAGGCATCAAGCAAGGTACGGTGGATATCGAGATCGACAAGCGCACGGTCGTCATGCTGGCCATGGATTTCGACAAGCCTGCGTCCAAGTTCTTTCAGCAGCGTGACACTTGCGGCCTGATCATTGATGAAAACTCGACTGCGGCCATCGGCATTCTGCACACGGCGCAGGATGATATCGCCATCGTCGTCAATGTCGTTCTCACGCAGCAGCGCGCGGGCCGGATGGCTTCCTACGACATCGAAGACAGCGGTAACTTGACCCTGTTCAGCGCCATGGCGCACCAGCGAGGCATCGCCGCGCGACCCCAAGGCCAGCGACAAAGCATCGAGCAGAATGGATTTACCTGCACCTGTCTCGCCGGTTAGCACCGACAGACCTTCGCGAAACTCGATGTCGAGCCGTTCAATCAGAACTATATCGCGGATCGACAGATGCGAAAGCATGGTTGCTCGGGTTAGGGTTTCTTCGTTTTTACGCAATTCCGGACGGAAAACCGGTTCCCACTTTTCCTGGAATTGCTTTAGACGCCGTCTTTACCACCAGTGATAGCTTCTGCGGCTTTGGATAGCCATGAGCCGGCGTTCTGCCGAGGTTCAAGCCCGCCACTTTGCAGCAGTTTGTAGCTGTCCTTGTACCACTCGCTGTCCGGATAATTCTGGCCGAGAACCGCCGCCGCTGTCTGGGCTTCATTGGTGATGCCCAAGGCGTAATAGGCTTCAACCAAGCGGGCCAAGGCTTCCTCCACCTGACGCGTGTTCGAATATTGCTCGACAACGCCGCGGAAGCGTTTGATCGCTGCCAGGTATTCTTTACGCTCGAGATAGTAGCGGCCGACCTGCATTTCCTTGCCGGCGAGCTGATCGCGGCCGAAGCGGATCTTTTGCTTGGAATCCTCGACATATTCGGAGTCGGGGTAGCGTTCGACCACCTCGTTGAACGCAGCAATCGAGCGGCGAGTCATGCTCTGCTCGCGTGTCACATCGGGGATCTGGCGGTAGTAGCAAAGGCCGGTGATGTAATAAGCGTAAGCCGCCTCTGGTTGCGTTGGATAAAGCGCAATGTAGCGCTTGGTCATGGCAATCGACTCGTCATATTTGCCTGCGCGGTAATTGGCGAAYGCGCCCATCACCAGCGACTTGCGGGCAAACTCCGAATAAGGATGCTGGCGGTCGACAGCATCGAATTTCTTGGCGGCCTCATCGAGACGGCCGGAATTCAGGTTGGCCAGAGCCTGGTTATAGAGAACGTCTGCAGGTTCGATCGTGTCGACATAGGCATTGAGATCGATGTCATCGTCCTTCGAGGCACAACCGGAAATGGCTATAGCGCTGGCGACTGGAAGGAGTAGAAAGGCCATCCTGGCCTTGCCCCCAAAGCCTTTGTTCATCGACATTCTGCTATTCGCCATGCTGTTTCCGGCCCCATATATTAATTTAAGAGCAATGATCGCAAACCCGATATCACGTTTGCAGCCCACACTCTAGGCATAGTCAATCTACCGTCGGTTGGGCGGTCATAAACCACAAGCGACGAGAATCAGCAATCTTATTGCCATGTAATCGTCCAATTTTGTGGCGGAGCTGAAAATGAGCTGGAAATCCCTAAGATTCGCTTATCTTGCGTAGACTATTCGTTTTCAAGCAACTGGGCTTCACCACTACTGAAAGACAATTCATCCCGGCTTGAAGTGCTGATGATTATCATGACGTCCTCCGGTCTGACGCCGGGCGCCTCACCAAGCAGTTTGACCAAGCGTTTGTAGAATGCCTGTTTCGTCGCAGTATCACGGGTTCTGGCGATGGTAATCTCGAACACCATAAAGTCGTCTGAACGCGGACCACCAAAATAATTGCGGTCGAACACGAACTCCCCTGGGCGATGCTGCTGAATGGCCTGGAAACGATCCGCAAGCGGAACATTGAAGGCCTGGACCATGGCTTGATGCAGACTATCGGAA
>NZ_JBFUMG010000085.1:0-12869 GCF_054049495.1 Phyllobacterium sp. P5_D12
CCGATACTTGGAAGCATCTGCTTATAGGTAGCGATATCGCCGATGACATAGGTCATTTTGCTAGCCAGATCATTGGCATCCGGCTGCACCAGGGCAGGGGAATCATCGCCGAGGATTTCCGGAATGCCACCGACGCGGCTGGCAATAACCGGCATCCCGGCAGCGAGTGCCTCGATCACGATATAGGGCAGGGCCTCGGCGCGGGAAGGGATCACCGCCACCTTGGCCAGTTTGAACGCTTCATGCGCCTTCATCGGCATGAGAAAACGAATATCTGCACCGGCTTGTTTGACGAGGCGAGTTCGATCCTTGCCGTCGCCAACCATGACTCCCGTCAGTTTCTGGCCGCTTTGACTGTTCGCTTTCGCAAGGGCGTCGATAAAGATATCGGGTCCCTTCAGTACGCGCATCTCGCCGATAAATAGAAAATCGGCGGCGTCATGCAATGCCACGATCGGTTCGAATTCACTGTCTGCCAAGCCGTTATAGATCAGCGCGAAACCGCACCGCGGTTCACCGACTTTCTTCGTATAAACGTTTTGTTCGAATGCGGAGACGAAGATGATCCTGTCGGTCATCTTCTCCATCGCGCGTTCAACCCGGAAAATCACACGGCCCTGCAGGCTGTTAGGATCGTAGTGCAAACTGCCGCCATGCGGAGAGTAAAACCGGACAACGCGCGAACCGGATACCCGCAGCCACGAGCCGAAGAGCCGCGCATAGGTGCCGCCTTTGGCACCGTGCCCATGCAGGACATCCGGCTGCAATTTCTTGATGATCCTGTATGTCCGCAGCGCCGCCATCGCATCGCCCGGACCGATCTGACGCTGCATGGCAATGCGTTTGAGACCGAGTTCAAGCCTGTCGCGCAGCCCTGCAAGCAGTGCTTCTTCGAAGTCACCGCCCGTTGATGCGTCACAGATCACGCCGACCCTGTGACCCGCCTTCACTTGCGCTTCGATGAGATCGCGCACATGGCGAAATATCCCGCCAACAGGCGCGCGAAAACAGTGAACGATGCGAAGAGATGGTTTGTCGGCCATTCCCGTGATCAGAAAAACCGCTCGCGCACATAGATCGTGTCGCCGGGCAGCACCTGATCGGAAATGGTGACGCGGCCGGTGAGGCTTTCGCCGTTGAACTGGCGCGTGATATCGACGTCGTTCTGCTGCGCGCGCGGTGTAAAGCCGCCGGCCGCGGCAATGGCTTTCTGTGCGGTCATGCCTGGAACGTAGGAGTACTGTCCGGCCGCACCCACTTCACCCATGATGAAGACAGGGCGGTAGCGATCGATCTCGACCGCCACGTCCGGATCGCGCAAATAACCTTTGCGCAGCTTGGCGGCGACTTCCTTTTCGATCTGCTGGATGGTCTTGCCGCGCGCAGGGACGCTGCCGATCAGCGGGACGGAGATATATCCAGCCTGATCGACGCTATAGGTGTTGGTAATGCCTTCCTGCTCGAACACAGTCAGCCGTATGCGGTCGCCCGCGTCCAGCATGTAAGGCTTGTTGATGGCTTCGTTGAAAGCTGCCGGGGCCGGGCGGTAACTGGCGCATCCGCCCAGCGTCATGGAAACAACGCCGATGGCCACCAGAAAGATCTGCTTGCTGAACACGTCACGAACCCTAACAAACGTTGCGGAGAAGTTTTCTCGATTCTGTGCGGGATTATCAGTTCATTAGGGTTAATGGCTGGTAAAGTTTAGCAGCGACAGGCAGGTAACTGCACGCTGTGGTTGAATACTACAACTTCTTAACTCGCTGGTTACCATGCGTCTTTACCATTATACCATTCGTATATTGGAGTGTTCTGGAATGCCCGCGAGCTCTGTCGGAAACGATGTGGACATTGATATAGGCGCGTTGTTTGCCAGTTTGTGGCGCAACAAGCTGCGAATACTCGTCGGCTCGCTGCTGTTGACGGCGCTGGCATTTCTCCTCATGTCTTTGGTCTCGCCAAAATATCGCGCCGAGACCCGCATCCTCATCGAAACGGGTGAATCGGTTTTCACCCGTCCGGCAAACCAGCAGGCGGACGATCGTCCGGTGCTTGATCAGGAGGGCATCAAGAGCCAGGTCGAACTCATAGGTTCGTCCGATCTGCTGAAACGCGTTATCGTCAAGCTCGACCTCGCGAAAAACCCCGAACTTTCCGCTGGTGCTGAACCCTCGGCGCTGTCGCGTCTGTTTGGTGCTGTTGGTATCGGTAACAACCCGGATGAAGAGACGCGCGACGATTACATTCTCCAGTCCGTACGCGATCGCTTGCTCGTTTATAATGTCGCGGCTTCGCGCGTCATTGTCATTCAGTTCTCATCGAAGGATCCGGCGCTTGCCGCATCGGTCGCCAATGCCATCGCGGACGAATATGTCGCCACGCAGCAATCGGCGAAATCCCGGGCGAACACCGATGCAGCAGGCTGGCTGCAGCCGGAGATCGCCGATCTCAGCCAACGCGTCAAGGATGCCGAGGCAAAGGTAGCGGCTTATCGTGGTTCTTCGGACCTTCTGATCGGCCAGAACAATGCTGTTCTCGCCACCCAGCAGCTTTCCGAACTTTCCACGGAACTGTCGCGGGTACGGGCAAACAGGGCGGCGAGCGAGGCAAGCGCCCAGAGTGTCCGCGCTGCGCTCGCCAAGGGTGCACCTGTCGAAACGCTGCCCGCTGTCATGGCATCGCCCCTGATCCAGCGCCTGCGCGAGCGTCAGGTACAGCTAAACAACGATATCGCCGATCTTTCTGCGTCCCTGCTCAGTGGCCATCCGCGTATTCGGGCACTGCGCTCGCAGCTCGCCGATCTCAACAACCAGATCCGCCTAGAGGCGCGCAAGGTTCTCGGTAGCCTCGAGGCCGAAGCTGAAACCGCACGTTTACGTGAGAGCCAATTGACGAGCTCGCTCAATGAGTTGAAGCAGCAATCTTCAAAAGCAGGCGAGGAAGAGGTGGAGTTGCGCGCGCTGGAGCGTGAAGCCACCGCCCAGCGGCAATTGCTCGAATCATACCTGACCCGTTACCGCGAGGCGTCGTCCCGCACGGATCGCGGCTATCTGCCCGCGGATGCGCGTATCTTCTCCCGCGCCGACAGGCCGATCGAGCCGTACTTCCCGAAGAAAATCCCGATGACGATTGCCGCATTCGTTGCTTCGCTGCTGCTCCTCAGCATCATCACTTTGCTGCGGGCTCTGTTCAGCGGGCAGGCGCTTCGCCCCGCGGCCAATACACAGCCAGTCGTCGCGGAAGCAACAACAGCCCCGGTGGCCGTTCGCGATATCCCTGAACCGGCTCGGCCTGTCGTCGAAACCGCTCAGCCCATGGCAGAGCCCGTCGCGCCCCTTGCCGCTGATATCCATGAAATGCCTGAAGAGCCGGCGGTCTCCAAAGCGAAAGAGCAGCAGGCGGAATTGGACACACAGGCCGTGGAGGCTCCAGCGGAAGCGCCGGCAATTCCCACCGGTCATTCGGGCATTGCCAATGTCGCGACGCGTTTGATGGCGAGCGGCGCAGCGCGCGCCGTGGTGGTCTCGCCCGAAGGCGACGAAGCCTCGGCCTTGACCATCCTGCTCGTGCGCGAATTGGCTGACCGGGGTGTGCGGGTCGTCCTCGTCGATATGACGGGCTCGGGTGAAATCGGCCGTTCCATGCTGGACGACAAGAACCTTCCGGGCATCACCAATCTTCTGGTTTCAGAAAAGCACTTCAGCGATGTCATCCATCCGGATCACTATTCGCAAGCCGAGATCATCCCGCTCGGCAATCACGACCCGGCGAAAGCGATGCAGTCCGTTGGCCGTTTGCCGATGATCCTCAATGCCTTGCAGTCGGCCTATGATCTTGTCGTTGTCGATGCAGGTCCGGCGACTGTTGTCGAGCTGAAGCATTTGCTGGCCGACGGAACGGAACTCATTCTTGGCGTTGTCGACCCTGACGATCCTGACGTAGCCGCTACGGCCAAGGCTGTTTACGACGCGAAGCTGCTTGAGCCCGAATTGCTGACACCCTTCGAAAAAGAGCATCTGCGCCTGGATTCCGGCCGGATTGTACGTTCGGCCTAACGTTTACCGAACAGGCGCGAACGGGCCTTTTTCACCGCGGCCCAGACGGTTTCGTTTTTCTTGATGCGGCGCACCAGCTTGCCGCGCGCATCGAGATACCCTGCGAACATTCGCCCCTTCGCCGTAAGGCTGACATCGGTGTCGTAGCTCGGCACCTCGAGATCGGACCAGCTGCGCTTGTACGGTTCATCGCCAATGCCAAAACTGTAAACGGCAAGGTCTGTCTTGCAACTGTCCTGAATGTCTTCGAAAAACAGGAACTCGCCGGGGCTGGCGCTGACCAGTTCATCCTCGGTGATGCCGATGAAATCGATGAACGTTTGTTTTCTCGCATAAGACTTGCCGAGAACCGCGCGATACTGGCCGGCTACTTCAAGCGCTTTGAGTTGAAAGCCTGGCATTGCCGATTGAACTTCGTGGGCGAACAGCTGCTGGAAGAATTCCATGGTTCCCGCCGGTTCATAGGTGTTCTTGATACCGGCCTTGGCGAGCCGCGCTGCCTTGCACTCGAAATAGTTGTTGAGCATTGCGTTGGTCTCGACGGGAGTCGTTGCCGTCACGATACGATATCCGCCTGCCTCCTCGAACCGGCGCGTGTTCTGACGATGCTTCTTCTTTTTGCGTTTGGCATTGTGCCGGCCCACCACGGTTTCAAAATCCCGGTCCAGCGTGATACCCAGGCTGATATTCGCATTCTCGCGACTTTGCAGCTGCATCAGCGGATTTGCGCTGCCGTCAAGCTCACCCAACTGCCGTACAAGCGAGACAACATCGATATCCGGCCGTGCCTTGTGCAATGCTTTGAATAGAATGGTGAGATCGGCAGCCGTAATTTGCGCGTCAGCCGCCAGCGCAGGAACATTGCAATTGGCGTGCGGTCCGCCGGGAAACACGGCAATCCGGACGGGACCTCTTTTCACAATCTCCAGCGGCAGAAGGAAAACCGGCCTTTCCGCTTCAAAGAGCGCCGCCACAAGACAGTCTGCATTGACGGACGACTGCCAGAATGAAAACCAGTTGGCGGTTTGTGCTGGACCGGCAAGAAAATCTTCGCCCAGTTCATTCCACAATGCTTTGGCTTCAAGCGGTGCAATTATTTTTGCTTGTCGTGAAGTGATGGACATTCTTGCGTTCCATTGGAGGAGATGCGAAAGGCGGCGAGGTTTTGTTGATCAACCATATATAAACGTTTAAGTCGCAAGAGTTGATGAACACAACCTCTCGGATATCTCAAATAACGCGAATTGGTGAAGGAATGGTCCACGCGGCCGACTTGATACGAAAAGCCGTGATGAGACTGGCTTGGCATAGCGGCTTTGCCTCAAGCACACGCGACCGCTTTGGCGGGCTCGGTTCCATCATCATGCTGCATCGGGTACGTCCGGATTGTATCAGTCCGCTCGGCGTCACCCGTTCACTGGCGATCACGCCCGTCTTTCTCGATCAAATCATCGTGTCGCTGAAATCCGAAGGCACGGAAATCGTCTCCATGGACGAGATGGCTGAGCGCGTTAAAGCTGGACTACCTGGCAAACGGCGCTTTGTCGCCATCACGCTCGACGATGGCTATAACGACAACCTCAATCACGCCTATCCGGTTTTCCAGAAGCACAATGCGCCGTTCACAATATATGCTGCTCCTGGTCTGATCGAGGGCGCTGCGGTGCTGTGGTGGGAGATCGCCGAAAAACTCATTGCCAAGGCAGATTCCATAGGGATCCCCGGCGGACCGGAATGGCGTTGCAAAACCCTATTTCAAAAACGCGCAACTTTTCATTCCTTGATGCGCTATTTTTCGTTCACGCTGACCGAGCTTGAGCAATTGCCGGTCCTTCGTGAAATGTGTGCGCAGGAGGGAATGATCTGCGGCGTGGCCGCCGATCAGGATGTCATGAGCTGGAAGGAAATGCGCCAGATCGCCAGCGATCCGCTGTGCACGATCGGCGCGCATACGGTTCATCACTACAACCTGAAGAAATTGGCACCGGATATGGTCGCGCAGGAAATGCGCCTGTCCGCCGATATGCTGGAAGCAGAACTCGGCAAGCGGCCCGCTCATTTCGCCTATCCATACGGCTCTTCAAAAGCTGCAGGACGACGCGAAGCCGAGATAGCCGCCGCGGAAGGTTTTGTCTCCGCCGTCACGACAAGGCACGGCACCATCCACACCGAACACCGGGCGAATATGTGGGCGCTGCCACGCATCTCCATCAACGGCCGCTTCCAGAAACTGGTCTACGCCAGGACGATGATGAGCGGCGTGACGACGCCGATCGCCAATGCGGGAAGGCGAGTGGTCCAGGCCTAGAGCAAGTCTAGGGCACATTGTCGGCGCCTCCCCACAGGCGTATCCTCAATCAGCGTAGCTGGGAGAGTGAGATGGATGATCGAACCGTGCGGATGGCGCTGGAGCGCCATTGGGATGCTTCGGACGCGAGCGATTTCAAGGTCGAACATGAAATCTACCGCGAGGATGCCGTGCTCTATTATCCTCAATCTGGCGAACGGATACACGGGCGGAAAAACATTCAAGAAAGCCGGTTCGTCCAGCCAATGAAGAAGCGTTTTACGATCCAGCGAATTATCGGTAGCGGCGATCTCTGGGTCACTGAATACGTACTCGCCTATGACGGCGTACCGTCTTATGTGGTGAGCATCATGGAATTCCACGAAGGACTTGTGGCAAATGAAACGCAATATTTCGCCGATCGGTTTGATCCGGCACCCTCACGCGCGCATCTTGTCGAGCGAGTATCAGGGTGAATTCTTCTTCGGCGCCTTTTCCATCCAGCTGATGATGAACATCGCCGGTACGACCCAAAGGAATCCTGTCCCGAAGAAATAGAGCAGGTGAACCCACGGACCGGAATTGCCAAGCAGCGCGACGGCAAAGATCGTTGCGACGATTGCATAGACGCAGACGAGCGCCACGAGCAKAAATGTTCCGATGAGTTTCTTCAGCCTTACAGGCATTGCGCTATCCAGTCTTACAATTTCCGGCCATCCTCTAACGGTAAACAAAACTGCCGGAAAGCAAAAAAGCCATTGCGGTGATAAAAAGCTGGCCATTCCAGGCGGAGCGGCCAGCTTTTCGCCGTTAGAGCTGTTTTACGCTTGAGCAAAATCCTGGCTGATATTGGTGGACCCACTGTGTCTTCGTGGTACTGCTGCTGGACACCCATTGGGTCATGCCCTGCAACGTGTCGAAGAGGAGTTTCGAACGTTCCGTCACCTTGTTGTTGAAGGCGCCACCATCGGATTTGACCTTGAAGGAAAGTTCAGCAATCGCAGGCTTTGCGGCAGTGCCGACATACCATAGCGTCAGCGAGAAATCCGCGTCCTTTGCGCCAAGGTCGCTATCGACACCGGTATAGGTATGTTCGGTAATATCGAGCTTGCCAACAGGACTCAAAGTATCCTTCTTCGGCAGATTGAGTGATTTGATGCCCGGGAAGAGGCCGGTTACATCATCCAGACTGTTCAGTTTTTTCGTCGCAGCCAGCGGTTCTGTCGTCGAATGCGAAAAGGTTTCCTTGTAAGGCGGCACGATGTCGTCTTCGAGCTTGGTCTTGGCTCCGGAAACGCTACCGCTGACATCAGTGGCCTCGGCCGTCGATTGACTGGACGAGCGGAATTTGAGCGTGATTTCACTGGCCGCGTCGTCGCCGCGTGTGCGTAGCATGTAGCCCGACGCATTCAGGTGGCAGGTGCCGGGCRAATCATAAAAGCGCACGGTGCGCGTTTCGTCTTCGGTGAACTTGCCATCAACGCTGCGATCGAAATTTGCCGTCTTCAGTTGGGCTTTCAGATCAGTCAGGAACTGATTGGCAACTGTTGCGGGTTGCTTGTCGAAGACGGATGGTGTGAGCAGGATCTTGTATTCCTTGCTCGCCAACACGTCTGCAGCCTGAGCAGCACAGGTGACATAGACGATGGCGGCAGCCGTGCCGGCTGCGATTTTCAACCAATTAAACATCATAACCTCTCAGATTAAAGGGATATTGCCGGGCACGATGCCAGGCGCAAATTGCTCTGGCAGTGTGGCGAATAAGCGATGACGCCTTCGTGACGGCGCAGACCTGGACGCGACGGCGTGTCGCGTGAACTGCGCTTGTCATGCAACCGCTTATGCTGCACCTATCGGCGCAATAAGGAGCGTCTTGCATGGCTGCCAATACACTATCCCAGGGCACGATTGTCTCGGTTCAGGACCGTGAAGCGCGAAACCGCCGATATATCCGCATCTGGCTTTATCTGGTGCTGAGCGTTCTGGCGACCATCGTCCTTGTCGGTGGTGCAACGCGGATGACCGGCTCCGGCCTTTCCATCACCGAATGGAAACCTATCCACGGCATCATACCGCCGTTCGGCCATTATCAATGGATGGAGGAGTTCGATAAATACCGGCAGATCCCGCAATATCAGCAGCTGAACAAGGGCATGAGCCTTGCGGAGTTCCAGCAAATCTTCTGGTGGGAATGGGCGCATCGCTTTCTCGCGCGCGGCGTCGGCTTTCTCGTCGCATTACCGCTCGTGTTCTTCTGGCTTACCGGCAGGCTGGAGCGCCGGTTGAAGCCGCGCATGATCTTCATTCTGGCGCTCGGCGCTTTGCAGGGTGCCGTCGGCTGGTGGATGGTCGCATCGGGGCTGGTCGACCGTGTCGACGTCAGCCAGTACCGGCTCGCCACGCATCTCACGCTCGCCTGCATTATTTTCGCGGCGGTCATGTATGTCGCGCGGGGCCTTGCCGTCTATTCCGAAGCGCCGGCCAATCGCCGCATCCAGCGCCTTGCCGGCTGGTTCGTGCTCTTTGTCTTCATCCAGATTTATCTCGGAGCTTTGGTCGCTGGACTTGACGCAGGCCTTTCCTATAATACTTGGCCGCTGATGGATGGGTCAGTCATTCCCGGCGATCTCTTCCCGATCCAGCCGATCTGGCACAATTTCTTCGAAAGCCCGAAGACAGTGCAATTCGTCCATCGCTGCTTTGCTTATTTCGTGTTGATCGTGGCTATCTGGCAGGCTGTATCGACAGTCCGGCAAGCCCCCGGCACCACCCATGCGCGCCGCGCCGTGCTTCTTGTCGTTCTGGTAACCCTGCAAGCGGCGATCGGCATCACGACGCTGTTGCTGCAGGTGCCGATCGGCCTCGGGCTGCTTCACCAGTTCTTTGCGATCGTCATTCTCGGCTTTTCCGTCGCCCATTGGCGCGCGACCAAGGGCGCTTATCCGCGTGAGACAGAAGTCGTCGCTGGGCGCTAGGTATCGCGTGCCCAAAGCTGGGGCACTTCCTTGTAGGTGTGAATTACATTGTCGGCGTGGACTAATATCAAACCGTCAGATTGCGCCTGCGTTATCAGCATCCGGTCGAAGGGGTCGGGATGCGACCATGCGAGTTGTCCCGCAAGTTCTGCATGATGCGGCGATATGGAGAGCGGCAAAAAGCCATTTCGCTGGATGGCTGCATGGGGCGAGCCGGAAAATCGTAATTTGCCCTTGGCACTTTGGATGGCGATTTCCCAGATCGATGCTGCGCTGATGTAGATTTGGTTGTCAGGATTGGCAATTGCGTCGCGAGTTACAGTGCCGAGTCTATCGGCGCCCTCATCCCACCTGAGAAAAACATGTGTGTCGAGCAGCAGCTGCATTACAATATGTCATCGTTGAACAGTGCTGCGATTTCCGGATCCAACGCGTCGAAGTCTTCGGCAATATAGGAAATCCCGAGTGCATGAGCAGGCTTGCGCGGCTCCTGCTGTTTCGGCAAAGGGCCGAGTTTTGCGAGCGGGATACCATTCTTCGCGATGATGACCTCTTCGCCAGACGCCGCACGATCCACCAMACTTGAAAGGTTCGTCTTCGCATCATAGAGGTTGATCTGGTTCACAATTCTCTCCTTGACCAAGTAGACCAAAGGTACCATGGGCACACCTTTTGGTCAACTTGGTCAATACGGCTCAAATTGTTTGGAGCACGCGCCGGATTGCCTCTGCCACGCCAAGGCTGCGCTTCGACTCGTCAAAATTCTCGTCCTCGTCATGCCATGAGGCTGAGAGGCAGGCATGGGTCATGCCAAAGCCCAGAATGGTTTCTATATCGCGGTTGAAAGCTTGCGAGAACGTCTGCGCCATGGTTGCAATGCGACACTCGCTCACACGCAGATCGTCGCGATCCAGCGGGTTATAGAACATATTGGCGATGTCAAACATTGGATCGCCGATCAGGCCCTTGGGATCGATCACCAGCCAGCCGCGTTTCCCGTGCAGCACGTTCTCGTGGTGCAGATCACTATGCAGCGGCTGGACGTTTTGTTGATTGGTCAGGAGCATGTCTGCAACGGCCGCCGCTTCGACGAACTGGCTGTTCACCCCACGTGTCAGGTCCGCCTCAGCCTTCTTGAACAGGCTGGCGAAATGCGTCCGCAACGGTATGAGTCCCGGGGGGAAGCGCCGGTTTTGCAGTTTCGACTGCATGAGGCGCAGGAACACATTGACAAAGGTCTGCGTCGCGTCGTCGTCACCGTGTTCGTTGAGATGATCAAGCAGGGTGCGCGCGCCGGCATATTCAAGCAGGAGGTTATTACCCCGCTGCGCCAGCAAACGAATACAGCCATTGCCGTCGTGCCAGTCCAGATAGCGCGTGCCACCCAACTCTTCCCGCACACCGAGCGGTGTCAGATGTTTGATTATTGCGGGCTCGCCATCTTCCAGCCGCACCTTGACGATTCGGCTGGTGGCGGTCTCGGCGACGAGTTCGGGGGAGAAAACTTTCCACTCCGGTGGGAAAGTCTCCGCTATTGCATCAAGCATTTCCAAGCATCAAGTCCAGATTCTGCACCGCAGCCCCCGATGCACCCTTGCCGAGATTGTCGAGCAGGGCGACGAGATTGACCTGACCAGTGCCTTCAGTACCGAACACATAGAGCTTCATGATGTCCGTATCGCGCAGCTCTTCCGGATCAAGGCGGGGCAACATGGCGCTTTCGGCCAGCGGCACCACCTGCACGATATTCTGGCCCTCATAATGGGCGCTGAGCGCTGCATGGATATCCACCATTGATGGATTACCATCCAGGTCCGCGGTAAACAGTGGCACTTGAACGATCATGCCTTGTGCAAAACGTCCGACGCTTGGCGAAAAGATAGGTTTGCGATCCAGATGCCCATGCACCTGTAACTCCGGCACGTGCTTGTGCTTCAGCGGCATCGCATAAATGAAGTGATTTGCGTCGATACGATCAGGCGCATCCGGATTCTCCATCTGTGCGATCAATTGCTTGCCGCCGCCGGTATAGCCGGAGACCGCATTGACCGTGACCGGATAATCGCCGGGCAGGATGCCCGCATCGCGCAACGGCCGAACCAGCGAAATCGCGCCAGTCGGGTAGCAGCCGGGGTTGGCGACGAGCCGCGCATCGACGATTTTTTGCCGCTGGGCGTGGTCGAGCTCGGCAAAACCATAGGCCCAGTCCGGATGCACGCGGTGCGCGGTCGAGGTATCGATGATCTTTGTCGAGTTATGCCCTTCGAGAATGGATACGGCTTCCTTCGAAGCATCGTCGGGCAGGCAGAGGATGGCGACATCCGATTCCTTGAGAAAGTCCGCGCGCATATCCTTGTTGCGCCGCTCGGCTTCCGGAATGGACAGCACCTCGAGATCGTCGCGGCCGGCGAGCCGTGTGCGGATCTGCAGGCCGGTGGTGCCGTGTTCGCCATCGATGAAGATTTTCGGTTTCATGAAGATGTCCTTGGGAAGCTTGAAATTCAGATAGTTGGCGCGGGAACCCGATTCAATGTCTCAGCTTCGTCGAGCCTTCTTTTCTGCAAGGATACCAAGGTAATACATCGCGATTGTGGCACCTGCGATCGCCGTCACGTCGGCATGGTCATAGGCGGGCGCAACTTCAACCACATCCGCGCCGACAATGTTCAGCTCCGTCAGATGCCGCAGCACGGAGAGTATCTTTGCCGAGGAGGGCCCGCCAGCGACAGGCGTTCCCGTACCCGGTGCAAAGGCCGGGTCGAGGCAATCGATGTCGAAGGTCAGATACACCTTCCTGCCTGCCGTCCGGGCAATGATCTGCTGGGCGATGTCCGCTGCGGACATTTCCTCGACCTCGTAGCCGTAGACGATCTTCAATCCGCAATCGTCGGGAGCGTGGGTGCGAATACCGACCTGGATCGAATGAGCAGGATCGATCACCCCATCACGCGCGGCGCGGCCAACGAACGATCCATGATCGATACGCTTGCCGTCATCGTACCAGGTGTCCTGATGCGCATCGAACTGTACCAGCGCCACCGGGCCATGCCTTGCCGCATGCGCCTTGAGGATCGGCCACGTCACGAAATGGTCGCCGCCGAGCGACAGGAGAAACGCACCGGACTTGATGATTTTTGCAGCTTCCCGCTCGATCGTCGCCGGGGTTTTCTGGTGGTTGCCGTAGTCGAGAAGGCAATCGCCGTAGTCGATCACTGCCAGATCGGCAAACAGATCGCGCTGGAAAGGATATTGCGGATCATTGTCGAAGATCGCCGAGGCCCGCCGTATCGCCTGCGGGCCAAACCGCGCGCCGGGCCGGTTGGAGACAGCGGCGTCGAACGGAATGCCCCAGACGACCGCCTCGGCACCATTCAGATTCTTCGTATAGCGTCGGCGCATGAAGGAGAGGGCACCCGCATGGGTAGGATCAGTCGCCGCGCTGGTCAGGTTGCGCGCTGTAAAGGCGTGGTCGATGGACTTCGATGGCATGGGTCTGGCTCCGGGGGAAATTTCATGCGCGACGTTTATCYCCCCCTTGGTGGGGGAGAAAGG
>NZ_JBFUMG010000086.1:0-12862 GCF_054049495.1 Phyllobacterium sp. P5_D12
GCATATAGCGTTGGCGGATGGAAAGACTGACAAAGCCGAATACGCCGCGATTTTGCGGGTCGCTTCGAATGATTTCGGAATTTCGCCTGAGGAGTTCGGAGAAGTCGCTGAATACCTCAAGGACTTCGGTTACGAGACCACGAGTACCCAAGCGGCGCTGGCCTTTGCGGACGTGTCGTTTGAACGTAAGGTTCAGTTGCTGCGTCATCTTTTGGCGATTGCGAATGCCGACGATGAATTGGATGCCAAGGAAGCCAATCTGATCCGCAAGACGGCCGATCTTTTGGGCGTGACACCGGAAGAATTGCACAAGAAGCACGTATGACTTCGCCAATCTATGCGCTGGGGGTGGGGTGCGAACGTGGATGTGTGCCGGACGAGCTCTTGGACCTCGTCAACAAGGTCTTGCAAGATGCGGCCATTGAGTCATCGGATCTAAGCGGCATTCACTCGATAGACTTGCGATGGGGCGAGCCAGCCATTGTGAATGTGGCGCGGAAATTCAACTGCCCTGTCCGCTATTTCAGTGCTTCTATACTGGAAGAACAGACGCCGAGTTTGCTGAACCCGTCCGATCGCGTTTTTGCGCTGATGGGATGTCACGGCGTGGCTGAAGCCGCCGCGCTTGCAGGTGTTGGTCCGACGGGCGTATTGGTCGTTGGAAAAACAAAATCGGCTCATGCTACAGCAGCATTGGCTGCAACAAAGAGATAAAAATGACGGTCCATTTTATTGGAGCAGGCCCAGGCGCCCCCGACCTTATTACTGTGCGCGGATTAAAACTGATTCAATCCTGTCCGGTCTGTTTGTATGCAGGATCATTGGTTCCAGCGGAGATGGTCGCGGAAGTACCCGAAAACGCACGCGTGGTCGATACATCGTCGCTCACGCTTGATGAGATCATTGCAGAGTTCGAGACGGCTCACGCGGAAGGTAAGGATGTGGCGCGCGTTCATTCCGGGGATCCGTCGATATACGGCGCGGTGGCAGAGCAGATGCGGCGTCTTGATGCATTGGGCATCCACTATGATGTGACGCCCGGCGTTCCGGCATTTGCTGCCGCCGCTGCCGCCTTGAAAAAAGAACTGACGGTTCCGGAAGTATGCCAGACCATCATCCTGACGCGCACTTCCGTCAAATCGTCCTCTATGCCGGAAGGCGAAGATCTGGCAACTCTTGGGAAATCGGGTGCGACGTTGGTTATCCACCTTTCGATCCGCAATCTGGCACGTATCGAGACCGAACTTACTCCGCTCTACGGCGCTGATTGTCCTGTCATTGTTGCTTATCGCGTGGGCTGGTCAGACGAACAGTTTATTTACGGAACGCTTGCCGATATTGTCGGCAAGGTAAAAATATCGGGCTTGAATCGTTCAGCGATGATTTTTGTTGGGCGCGGTCTAGCGGCAGATACTTTCCGGGATTCGGCTTTATATCACAAAGGTCACACGCACTCGCTGCGCAAGCGTTCAAGCTGAGCCAAAAAGTTTATCAACGAACAGGATAACGCTTTCGATATCGGCCACACTATGGGTGCTGGGGCGATGAGGACGATCAATCATGATCACAGGAATGCCCAGATCGCGCGCCGCCTTGATCTTGGTGTAGGACGCGGTCCCGCCGGAATTGCGGCAAACGATATGCGTGAGACGTTTCGTCGTCAGGAAAGCAGTCTCGTCATCAACTTTGCCAGGCTTCGACAATTCCAGTTCGAAATCCACGAGATCAAGCGGCGCTTCAGGTGGATCTATCATTCGCACGACAAAATGCACGTCGCCCCGACGGGAAAATGGTGCGATGTGTTGTCGTCCAAGCGCGAGAAGCACACGTGCCTTTGCGGGGATGAGAGAAACCGCGCCTTCAAGTGAAGCCACAATCGACCAGCTATCGCCAGGTTTGATGTGCCAAGCGGGGCGCTCAAGCCGCACGAAAGGCGTTTTCGTTGAAGCTGCTGCAAGGATGGCATTGTCGGAGATCTGCGTTGCGTAAGGGTGTGTTGCATCGATGAGCAGAGATATTTCCTGTTTCACGATGTACGCAATGAGGCCTCTTGCGCCACCAAAACCGCCGATGCGAACTTCGCCCTTGAGTGTTGCCGGATTAAGCGTACGTCCCGCCAAAGATGAAATCACGCGGTGACCCTGCGAGGCGAGACGAGACGCGAGTTTTGACGCCTCGGCAGTGCCACCCAGAATGAGAATTGGACCATTAGACACGGGAAAGAACTGTACCCTTGCGATCGGTAACGATGACCTCTACTTCGACCGGGGCGCCTTTGAGTGTGGCAAGAGCTGTTTGCCTGGCCCGTGTGGCAATAAGACTGGCGAGATCAATTCCCATAGATTGTGTCAATTCAAGCACTTCCTGCGCAGTGTTGGCATTCAGAATCCGCTCCCTCACACTTGGATTGAGCCCCAGCTTTTCAGCTTCATCAGCAAGAAAAGTCATGCTGACCTGGCTGCGGCCAGAATGAAGATCGAGCGCGCCTTGTGCCAGTTTTGTCAGCTTGGCAAAGCCGCCGGCGATTGTCAGCCGATCGATTGGATGAACGCGCAGGTATTTCAGCAAACCGCCGGCGAAATCGCCCATGTCAAGAAGCGCAATCTCCGGCAGATGATATATGGCTTGCGCCGCATCCTCGGAGGTGGAGCCGGTCGCGGCGAGAACATGCTTGAGGCCTACTGCACGTGATACGTCGATGCCGCGGTGGATCGAGTGTATCCAAGCAGCGCAAGAGAAGGGGTGAACGATGCCAGTGGTTCCCAGAATCGAAATGCCGCCGACAATGCCAAGACGCGGGTTCCAGGTTTTCTTGGCCAACTCTTCGCCCTCAGGCACAGAGATTGTGATGACGATATCTGCTGGTAGATCATATTGCGCACAGATTTCCTCACAAATCCGGCTCATCATTTCACGTGGTACGGGATTGATTGCCGCTTCTCCGGGAGGAATCGGCAAGCCTGGCAGGGTGACCGTGCCAACGCCTTCGCCCGCGACAAACTGTATGCCGGTTCCGGGCGGTGCGGGAAACACCGTCGAGATTATCGTGGCACCATGCGTGACATCGGGATCATCACCGGCATCTTTGACAATACCTGCCATTGCATAACCATCGCCGATCGATTCGATCGCCAGCTGGAAGTGTGGAACTTCGCCCTTAGGCAGAATGATCGCTACAGGATCGGGAAATTCGCCTGTGATCAACGCGATCAATGCCGCCTTGGTCGCAGCGGTTGCACAAGCACCCGTAGTCCAGCCTCGACGCAAGGGCCGTTCGCTCGTCTCGTCGGGTTTCCGCTGTCCTGCATCGGGTTCGTCGCTCATGCGGATCTTATAGACCAGCTTCTGCACCCGTTGCATGATTTTTCCGATAAGTTCATGCTTACGGCCAGAAAAATTGTGCTATGCGCAAAAGATCGGAATGAGCGATGAGCGCAATGAATTCGAAGCTGCCAGTTTTTGAAACGGGGCACGTCTGGCTGGTAGGAGCAGGGCCGGGCGATCCTGGACTGTTGACCCTGCACGCTGTCAACGGACTCGAACAAGCCGACGTCATCGTCTACGATGCTTTGGTCAATGAGGATTGCCTGTCTTTCGCTGCTCCTGGCGCAGCGCTGGAATATGCCGGCAAACGAGGCGGGAAACCGTCGCCGCAACAACGCGATATATCGCTTCGACTGGTCGAACTCGCGAAGTCCGGCAAGCGAGTGCTGCGCTTGAAAGGCGGCGACCCTTTCGTTTTCGGAAGAGGTGGCGAGGAAGCGCTGACCTTGGTCGAACATCAAGTGCCATTTCGGATTATCCCCGGCATCACGGCTGGGATCGGTGGTCTTGCCTATGCGGGCATTCCCGTCACGCACCGCGAGACCAACCAAAGTGTTACCTTCCTGACTGGACATGATGCTACCGGCCTCGTTCCCGATTCGATGGACTGGAATAGTATAGCCAAGGGTTCTTCGGTCATCGTCATGTATATGGCAATGAAGCATATCGGACTGATTGCTTCTCGCCTGATTGCTGCTGGTCGCTCCCGGGAGGAACCAATTGCCTTCGTCTGCAATGCCACAACGGGCCATCAAAAAGTGCTTGAGACAACGCTCGAGAGGGCCGAAACTGACGTTCAGCAATCGGGCCTCCGCCCTCCCGCCATCGTGGTGGTGGGACAAGTTGTCCGCTTGCGTGCGGCACTCGACTGGCTCGGCGCGGCGGAAGGTCGTGTGCTTACGCAGGATCCGCTTGGAACCCGCCGGGAAAAGGATGCGGGATGAAAGGCATGATTGTTGCCGCTCCGTCATCTGGCAGCGGCAAGACGACCGTCACGCTTGGATTGTTGCGCGCTCTTCGAAATCTCGGTGTGGAGATTGCGCCGGCAAAAGCGGGGCCAGATTACATCGACCCGGCTTATCACGTGGTGGCGAGCGGTAGTCCTTGCGTCAATCTCGATCCTTGGGCGATGCGGCCGGATTTGATCAGTGCATTGGCTGCGCGTCATACCGAAGGCAACAAGATGCTCGTGGTCGAAGGTATGATGGGCCTTTTCGATGGTGCCAGCGATGGGCGCGGGTCTGCGGCCGATCTTGCGACACATCTGTCGCTTCCGGTCATTTTTGTTGTCGACTGTGCGCGGCAATCGCATTCGATTGCCGCACTCGTTAGTGGTTTTCGAGATTTTCGCCGCGATGTGATGATTGCGGGCCTAATCCTTAACAGGGTCGGCAGTGTGCGCCATGAGACCATGCTGCGTTCCGCACTGGAGTCCGTCGGCATACCGGTTCTCGGTTGCTTGCCGCGTGACGAGGGGTTGCAATTGCCGGAACGGCATCTTGGGCTCGTACAGGCGGGTGAACATCTCGAACTTGAGGCTTTCATCACGCACGCAGGTAATATCATTAGCGACAGGATCGATCTCGAACAGATCCAGCAAATGGCCAATCGCTATGGTCCCACTGGATCGATGGCAAATGTATCCCGCATTCCGCCTCTTGGACAAAGGATAGCTGTTGCGCGTGACAACGCATTCGCGTTTTCCTACTGGCATCTGCTGGACGGCTGGAGGCGGCGCGGCGCCGAGATAAGCTATTTTTCACCGCTTGCGGATGAAGCGCCGGCCGGAGACAGCGATGCTATATATCTGCCTGGAGGCTATCCAGAACTTCACGCCGGCCGCCTTGCCCAAGCGGGTAACTTTGCTTCTGGCGTCAAGAACGCTGCGGCCAGGGGTGCGACCATTTATGGCGAATGCGGGGGATACATGGTGCTGGGTGAGAGCATCGAGGATGCGATGGGCCAAGTGAACCCCATGCTTGGGCTCCTGCCCGTTGAAACAAGCTTTGCAAAACGAAAGATGCATCTTGGCTATCGCCGCCTAGAACTACTTACGGCGGCTCCGTTTCAGATGGAGCTTACGGGACACGAATTTCACTATGCCAGTATCGTCCGCGAGGGCGACGCCGAACGGCTCTTCCGCGTTCGGGATGCACTGGGTGAAGATTTGGGCGAAGCCGGGCTGCGCGTCGGATCGGTGAGCGGCTCCTACATGCACATAATTGATTTGGCGGGATAATGCAGATTGAACATGGAGGCGCGCTCGATCGTGCTCTGGAACGTTTCGGTGGCGCGCCATCCGACTGGATTGATCTTTCGACCGGGATCAATCCGGAAGTATTACCTCTGCCGTCGATTGGTCTTGAAATCTGGAATCGCTTGCCGGACGAAAAACTGCTCACGTCAACCCTTAATGCCGCCCGAAAATATTATGGCGCGGCGGCTGAGGCGGGAATCGTTGCAGCGCCAGGCACACAATCGCTTATTCAAATACTGCCTGATATCGTGGCTGCAAAAGGCGAAGTTGCGATCGTCGGTCCGACCTATCAGGAGCACAGCGCGTCATTCCTCAATGCGGGCTGGCGGATTTCGAGTTGCATGAGCATCGACGAGATTCTGCCATCTTCGAAGGTTGCGGTTGTGGTCAATCCGAACAATCCGGATGGACGAATTGTCTCAAGGACATCTTTGCTTGAACTTGCTGGACGAATGGAGAGCAGAGGTGGCGTCCTGATTGTCGATGAAGCTTTTGCGGATGCCCATACAGAAGCAAGCATCGCAGACCACACAGGGATAAGTGGGCTGATTATCCTGAAATCTTTTGGCAAGTTCTTCGGCTTGGGAGGGTTGCGATTGGGTTTTGCGTTSACGACGCACGATATTGCGCTGGCGCTCAAGCTCCGGCTGGGTCCGTGGGCGGTATCKGGCCCCGCCCTAACCATCGCATCCCATGCGTTTTCCGATGAAATCCTCCTTGCAGGTTTTGCGAAGCGGTTGAGGGCCCGTCGTGAGCTGCTTGGACGGGTCCTGGCAGAAGCGGGTCTTTTACAAGTTGGTGGCACAATGCTGTTTTCGTTGGTGGAGTTTAAGCAGGCTCGGCAGCTGCACGAAGCTTTATGCGAGCAACATGTGTTGACAAGAAAATTTGACTACGCGCCACAATGGTTGCGTTTTGGTCTGCCATTGGATGAGAATGCGGCTGAACGATTGCAGCAACGTCTTCGTATTGCGTTAAGTGCAATACCCGGCTGATTTTTGGTTCAACAGGATCGAATTATTCATGGAAATCAATCTATTGATTCTGTTTCTTGCCTTGCTTGCCGATCGAACTTTCGGTGATCCCGATGGGTTGTGGCGGAAAATCCCCCATCCCGTCGTCCTGTTTGGCAAAGCGATCGAACTGGCCGACAAGCAGCTCAACAAGGCTAGCGATTCGGACGATGAAAGGCGGCGTGATGGTTTCCTTGCGATGGTGGGTTTGCTGGTGCTGGCAGCGTTCATTGGTTTTCTCGTGCATCTCGCGCTGCAGACGATTCAGCCCTTTGGCGGTTTGATCGAGGCGCTGATTGTTGCGGTGTTTCTGGCGCAGAAGAGCCTCGGCGAACATGTCGAGCGTGTGGCAGTAGCCCTGCGCGAGGAAGGTATCGTCGGTGCGCGCCGCGCCGTTTCGATGATTGTCGGACGTGACCCCGAAGTTCTTGATGATGCTGCGGTAAGCCGCGCCGCCATCGAAAGTCTTGCTGAAAATACTTCCGATGGCATCATCGCGCCGGCATTTTGGTATGCCCTGCTGGGGCTTCCCGGGCTTTTTGCCTACAAGATGTTAAATACGGCAGATTCGATGATCGGGCATTTGAATGATCGTTACCGTGATTTTGGGCGGTTCGCGGCCAAGTTCGATGACGTTGCCAACTGGGTACCCGCAAGACTGACAGGTCTTCTGATCTCGGCAGCAGCCTGGGTCGTGCATGGCTATGATGCAGCGCTTCGCTCGTTCAATGTGATGATGCGCGATGCGCGGCTACACCGCTCGCCCAACGCGGGGTGGCCTGAGGCGGCGATGGCGGGGGCAATTGAAGTGGCACTCGCAGGCCCCCGCGTTTATGGYGGCGTGATGGCGAACGAGCCGATGTTGAACGGTGCAGGGCGCCGCGATGCCGGAGCCGAGAACATCGAGGACGCGCTTAACATTTTCAGCGTGACAACCGGAATTTTTACAGCCGCAATCCTGGCGCTGTTTCTGCTCGGATTGCTCTTGTAACGGCGATCACTGAAATCTTGGGTCAAGCACATCGCGCAAACCATCGCCGAGCAAATTAAGCCCGAGAACTGTGATGACAATCGCGAGACCGGGAAACAGGGCCATGTGCGGAGCCAAGCCAATCATAGTCTGGGCTTCGAACAGCATTCTACCCCAGCTCGGCATGGGAGGTTGTGAACCCAGTCCAACATAAGAAAGACCTGCTTCGGCAAGAATGCCGAGCGAAAACTGGATGGTCGCCTGCACGATCAAAAGAGACGCGAGATTTGGCAATATGTGGTCACGCGTAATGCGGGCCGGGCTTTTACCAATAGCGCCCGCCGCTATCACAAACTCGCGCGACCACAGGGAGAGGGCAGCGGCACGGGCGACACGCGCAAAAACCGGGATATTGAAAATGCCGATCGCGATAATTGCGTTGATCGCGCCTGGGCCGAAGACTGCGGTAATCATCACCGCGGAGAGTAACGCGGGAAAGGCGAAGACAAGATCGTTGAGGCGCATCAGAACCTCATCGACAAAACCGCCGGTTGCGGCACCCCACAGGCCAAGCGGCACGCCAATGCCAGCGCCAATTGCTACTGAAACTGATGCTACAGCGATGGAATTACGGCTCCCGACCATGATCATCGACAGAATGTCACGACCAAAATGATCTGTGCCGAGCCAATGCGCTGCGGATGGCGGCTTTAGCTTGCCCGCGATATCGAAGGCTTCCACCGGGTAGGGCGTCCAGACGAATGATAGCAATGCCACCAGCGCGATCAGGCTCGTGACGACGAGGCCGACGCAAAAGGATCTATTCGCCAGTGCCTTGCCGATGTTCATGAACGGCCCCGCAATCGGGGATCTACTACGGCGTAGGAAAGATCGACCAGCAGATTGACAAGGATGAGAGTAGCAATGAGCAGCATGACGACGCCCTCGACCACAATGAGATCCCGCTGGGTGATTGCCTGGAACACCAAACGACCGAGGCCCGGCAGATAGAACACGTTCTCGATGATGATCGTGCCAGCAAGGAGGAATGCGAATTGCAAGCCAAGAATAGTTAGAACGGGGATAAGAGCATTGCGCAACGCGTGACGGTATAAAACCTGCCGCTTGCTCAAACCCTTGGCGCGAGCCGTGCGAATATAATCCTCACCGAGTACTTCCAGCAGAGCAGAGCGGGTGATGCGGGCAAGGATCGCGGCTTGAGGGAGAGCAAGTGCAATAGACGGGAGGATCAGTGATTTAAGGCTCACACCGAAGCCTGCGCCCCAGCCCGGGAAGCCGCCGGCCGGAACAAGCCTCAACGTCACTGCGAATAGATAGACCAAGAGCAGGGCGAACCAAAAATTTGGTATCGCTACACCCACCTGCGAAACTCCCATGGCTAGCGTATCGGAGAACTTGCCGCGTTTTGACGCGGCAAAAATGCCGACAGGAAGCGCGATCAAGGTGGACAATGCCAACGAGATCACAGCGAGTGGCAATGAAACAGCAACCCGCTCCTTGATGAGGTCAAACACGGGAACCGAATACGTATAGGATTTGCCAAGGTCTCCGGTGAGCAGCCCGCCGAGCCAGCTGAAATATCGTACAATCAGCGGCTGGTTGAGCCCCATCTGCTCCTGCAGATTGTGGACGGCGTCCTCGGTGGCATTCATCCCCAGCATCAGTCGAGCGGGGTCTCCCGGCACGATTTCAAGCATCGCAAAAACAACAAGCGATGCGGCGAGAAGTGTAAGGATGGCGATCAACGCACGCTTCGTGGCATAGCTCAACATCGAACGTGCGCACCGGATCGCATTAGTCCAACCACTTCACAGCGGTTAAATCATTGGCCTGAATCGGCCCGTTTTCCCAAAGTCCTTCGATCTTTGCATCCCAGATGCCAGTTTTGGGAAGCTGAAACAGGAACGCCGCAGGTACGTCTTTTGCGAGCAATTTTTGCGCCTGCTGGTAAAGTCCGGTGCGTTCAACGCCATCGGATGTGGCGTCTATTTGTTTGATCAGATCCTTGAAGGCCGGACTGTCATAATTGAAATAATAGTCGTCGCGGGAAAAAATGTTCAGGTCGTTCGGTTCGGTATGAGAGACGATCGTCATGTCATAGTCTTTATTCTTGAAGACCTGATCCAGCCATTGCGCCCATTCCACCGGAATAATTTCCGCCTCGATGCCGATTTCACGCAGTTCGGCCGCGATAATTTCACCGCCGCGCCGGGCGTAGGTGGGTGGCGGAAGTTTCAGCGTTGTCTTGAAGCCGTCAGGATGACCGGCCTCCGCCATTAGCTTCTTCGCAAGTTCCGGATCGTAAGCAGTTTCCGCTGTCAGATCGATATAGGCGGGGTGATGGGGCGGAAAGAATGATCCGATGGGCGTCCCAAATCCGAACATTGCACCATCGATCAACGACTTCCGATCAATGGCGTGGGTGATGGCCTGACGGACCTTTGGATTGTCAAAGGGCGGCTTCTTGTTATTCATGCCGAGAACCGTCTCTCCTTCGGTCGTGCCGATGACAACCTTAAAACGCGGATCAGCCTGGAACTGCGGGATGGTTTCATAACTCGGAAAAACCGGAAAAGCCTGGACGTCACCTGCCAAGAGCGCCGCCGTTGCGGCAGCCGGATCTGGGATGACCCGGAATGCGGCTTTGTCGAGCAATGCTGGTTTTCCCCAATAATCGGCATTTTTCGCAATGACAATCTGCGAGCCCTTCGCCCAGCTATCGAATTTGAATGGACCAGTTCCGACAGGTTTGTCCTTGTTCGTCCCGGCGCTTTCAGGCGCGACGATGACCGCATCGCCCCAGCCCATATTGTAGAGGAAATCACCGCTCGGCTGTTTCAGAACCACCTTGACTGTTAGTGGATCAACAACGTCAACCGTATCGATGGCTGCAAACAGACCCTTTTGTGCGTTGGTGGATTTGTCGCCACGAGCACGATCGAGCGAAAACTTGACGTCATCGGCGTCGAATGCTGTGCCGTCGTGAAATTTGACGTCCTTGTGCAACTTGAACGTATAGATCTTGCCGTCGTCCGATTGTGTCCAGCTTTCGGCGAGGGCGGGAAGAACCTCCCCCTTTGCCCCGATACGTGTCAGACCCTCGAAGATATTTGCATAGACGATCTCGTCGATAGCTGCCGCGGCGCCCGCGGTCGGATCGAGGTGCGGTGGTTCCAAAACGATGCCGAGAACAAGATCGGTCTTCGCGGCAAAGGATGCTGAGGACATCACCAAGCTTATTGCGACACCGGCGATGGCTAACTTCCATGATTTCATCCAGTAACTCTCCAGCTTTTTTGCAATCAGGCCGATCGCGACAGTAGTACCTTTAAACCGAGCGCCATGACGTTGGCGGATTGGATCATGTCTTCGATACCGACATATTCGTCCGGCCGATGCGCGAGGTCCAGTATGCCCGGGCCGTAGGCTATGCAGTCGTGTAGTAGCCCGATGCGTGCAATATGTTTTTGATCGTAAGTACCGGGTGAGATCACGTACTGCGGTTCCCGGCCGAAAACTGACCGGATTCCCTCGGCAACTGCGGTGACGACCGGCGTATCACGCTCGGTCATCAATGGTTGCACTTCCATGATGTCGCGAATGCTGTAGTGAAATTTCGGTCGCTCCCACTGCAGCCTGTCAAGGATCGAAACGACCTCGCGTTTAACCTCAGTGATGTCTTCCTCGAGCAGGAAACGGCGATCGATGGTCAGGCGACAGCTATCGGACACGTTGGGCGAGGGCAATCCAGAATAATCGTCAGTCTGTCCGCCATGGATGGAGTTGATATTCATGGTGGATCGCCGCGCACCATCGGGAACCACCGGCATCGAGGTTTGCTTTTTGTCCAGGGCGGGGAAAAGTTCCGTTTCGAACGCTTCAAGGACCGCGCCCATATGGCGAATGGCACAGTCCCCCAAAAACGGCATCGACCCGTGGGCGATTTCGCCCTTGGTTTCGATTTCTGCCCACCAGACGCCGCGATGACCGAGACAGATACGGTCCTTGTTGAGCGGTTCCGGAATGATGACGTGATCGACGCGGGGCTTCGAGAAGAAGCCTTTGCTGGCGAGATAGGCAACACCGCCGAAACCGCCGGATTCCTCATCTACCGTGCCGGATATTTCTATGGCGCCAGCGAAGTCAGGATAGACCTCGATAAATGCTTCCACTGCAATGATTGAAGCGGCGAGTCCACCCTTCATGTCACAGGCGCCG
Source organism: Phyllobacterium sp. P5_D12 (assembly GCF_054049495.1). Taxonomy (NCBI): domain Bacteria; kingdom Pseudomonadati; phylum Pseudomonadota; class Alphaproteobacteria; order Hyphomicrobiales; family Phyllobacteriaceae; genus Phyllobacterium; species Phyllobacterium sp. P5_D12. The sequence continues at coordinate 11,804 of NZ_JBFUMG010000086.1, forward strand.
CGGCCATAAATCTTGCCGTCCTTGACGACACCTTCGAACGGGTCGACGGTCCAGCCTTCACCCGTTTCAACGACGTCGATATGGGAATTGAAGTGCACGGTCTGGCCATGGGTGCGACCATCAAAGCGGGCGACGACATTTGTGCGCGGGTAGCGGTCCGTGTCGCCAGGCGTCCCTTCGCCGCGGATCAACTGGGTCTCAAAGCCGATCAGCTGCAACCGCTTCGCGAGAAATTCTGCGCAGGGCGTATAGGCCTCGCCGGGCGGGTTGATAGTGGGGAAACGGATGAGATCGCGCGTCAGCGCTATCAGGTCGTCACGCCGTTTCTCAATGGCACGGGAGAGTTTGTCATCCATGCCTTATCAATCAGCACCACTCCCGATTTGGCAAGTAGCAACTTGTTGTCTGACGACAGTAGAACGCTCCAACCTTGAGAAACTTGGCCATGGGCAAATTTTGGGCTCTGGTTGTAACTTTACAAATGAAACACTGGTGACGATGCAAGCGCAACTATAACACTGAAAGCACCGGGCCAGTTGAAAGTAAATTGCGCCCTTATGCAGGTTTGTCGCACCCGCTTGAACTGCATTTTGGTGAGGGCCATCTTCTAGTCGCCGCAATATAGCGGTTCCATTCATCGACAGGACTACGAAATGCTCCGCGAAAAAAGAGTAGCAGAGGAAGAATTTGTATCCATTGACCAGGATAATGCTGGACTCTCCACCAAGCGGAGCGGGACATGCATTCCGGGTGTCCTCTGCGTGATTGGCCTCATCCTGGCAATTGCACTGCTCACGCCAGAGCGGGCTACGGAGCATTCGCAACAGCCCGCATTGGAGCAGATACAATAACGCGGGCTGCGGCCTGTGAGATCGGCACAACCGTTCACTAGCTCTAGCCCAGCGATCAGTCCACTGGTTTTACCAGTCCGACCGAGACCGGTGCCGTTTTCCTGACAACGCAATCCTGTAGACCCGCTAAGATGTTAGTGAGTCGAACGCGCATGCTCTTTGCAAAACCCGCAGATTTCTTGCAAGACTGCCGCTAAAGGATCAAGAC
>NZ_JBFUMG010000087.1:0-12849 GCF_054049495.1 Phyllobacterium sp. P5_D12
TGACGCAGACTGGCCCGGCCACACCCATGGGCGACATGTTTCGCTGCTACTGGATACCGGCGCTGCTTGCGGAAGAACTGCCGGCCAATGATTGTCCGCCGGTTCGCATAAAACTGCTCAGCGAACGTTTGCTGGCGTTCCGGGATAGCGAAGGCCGCTATGGACTGATCGACGAGTTTTGTGCCCACCGGGGTGTTTCATTGTGGTTTGGCCGCAACGAGAAGGGCGGATTGCGCTGCCCCTATCATGGCTGGAAGTACGACCACACGGGTCAGTGTATCGAGGTTCCGTCGGAACCCAAGGAAAGCGGCTTCTGCAACAAGATCAAGCTGAAGTCTTACCCACTCATCAAGATCGGCGATATTCTCTGGACCTATATGGGGCCGGCCGACAAAGAGCCGCCGCATCCGGAATGGGAATTTGCGCTTGTGCCACCCGAGCAGACGTTCACATCGAAGCGCTGGCAGGAGTCGAACTGGTTGCAGGCCATGGAAGGCGGCATCGATTCGAGCCATGTTTCCTTCCTTCATAGCGGAAGTCTGAACAGCGACCCGCTGTTCAAGGGTGCCCGCGGCAATAAGTACAACATGGCCGACTCCAAGCCATTTTTCGAAGTCACGGACAATGAAGGCGGACTATTCATCGGCGCCCGCAGGAATGCCGAGGAAGGCCACTATTACTGGCGTGTAACGCCGTGGGTCATGCCGTCGTTCACCATGGTGCCGCCGCGCGGCAACCATCCTGTCCATGGCCATTTCTGGATCCCGATCGACGACGAGAATTGCTGGGCGTGGAGCTTCGACTACCACCCAGTCCGGGCTCTGACGCCCGAAGAGCGCCAGGCAATGCTCGACGGCAAGGGCATTCATGTCACATACGTTCCTGGAACCTTCCGTCCCGCCGCCAACAAGGACAATGATTATCTCATGGATCGCGAAGCCCAGCGTCTTGGCGTAACCTATTCCGGCGTCGAAGGCATCGCCATGCAGGATGCCTCATTGCAGGAAAGCATGGGACCCATCGTCGACCGGACAAAGGAAAACCTGGTATCGACGGATAACGGGATCATCATGGCGCGTCACCGTTTGCTGAAGGCTGTCCGGGCATTCAAGGACAAAGGTATTACCCCTCCGGGTGTCGATCCTGCCCACCACCGCGTGCGGTCGGCGGCTGTCGTGTTGCCTGTCGATCAGTCTTACATCGATGCAGCCGCCGAAGCGTTGACAGTGATTGAGGGGAAAGCGCCGGCCTCTGTCTGAGCCACGGTGACGGTCCGTTCCAAAGGAGAACGATATGCAGCTTGGTCTCAGTGAAAGTGCGCGCGCTACCACGGCAGAGGAAGCCCGGTTCAGAATTGGTTACCCCAATTCCAGGCCGAGGAAGTCGCGCATCATTGCTCTCGATTCTGACAGCGTCGCGGCTCTGAAGTCGTTGGTGGATCAAGCTTCGGATGGTGCCCACTTTCTGCGATATATCGAACCAAAGGGCGCTACGAACTCGCTGAAAATGTTGTCGGTCGATGCAATACTCGAGGATATTGATGGAAAGCGGACCAATCTCGTCGACGAAATTGCCGACGCGGATGTTATCGTCATGGTCACATCCGCCGGAGCATCGGCTGAAGCCGCCGAGGTAATCGGCAACGCCTGTTTCGTGCGCAACAAGATGACCACAGGTCTGGTCCTCAATTCGGCCAGCGTTCCTTCCGAACAGTTGAAGCGGACATTGACCACGATGCGTCCCTTCGCGGCAATGCTCGTTGTTTCGACGGGCGCTGAATATGTCAGCGAAATGCTGAGCGCGTTGCGAGTTTGAGATGCTGCTGCCAAGGGACGGAGATATTGGCACTAGCATGACCGGGGGTGGTGGGTTCCAAAGGAATTCTGGTCTCGGAATGGCTATCGAATGGGTGGTCTGGGAAATTGCGAGGGCTGTGTTATGAACGGCACTGTTGTCCACGCGATCAAACGGAATGCTGAACCCATGAACCCACCTTCCAAAGACACGTCCAGTTCAAAGAAAACGCCATCGTCCAAGCGCAATCGGCTGTCGTCCGTCACGACGGCAATACGGTTGCTGAAAGCCTTTTCAGAAGATGAGGTGGAGATCGGCGTCAGCGCATTGGCATTGAAGCTGAAGGTGGCAAAGAGCACGGTTCATCGCCTTGCCGTGACATTGGTTTCGGAAGGGTTGCTGGAGCAAAACCCGGAAACTGAGCGCTATAAACTCGGGGTGGGGTTGTTCGGTCTTGGGACACTTGTACGCCGGCGTATGAATGTTTCCAATGAAGCGCGCCCGTTTCTTTTCGACCTGCGCAAACACACCGGCGAAACCATTATCCTGGGCATCCCGACAGACATTGAAATCATGCATGTCTATGATCTGGAAAGCCCGCAGGCATTGTCGATAAAATCGGATCTCGGCGTCCGCCGCCCCGCACATTGCACGGCAGTCGGTCGCGCTATCTTTGCATTCGCCCCGGAAGAGACGATCGAACACGTTCTGGCAGGACCGCTCGCCCGCCGTACGCCGCGTACGCCGGTCGATCCCAAGCAGATACGGAAGATATTCGCCGAAGTCCGTGAGCGCGGTTATGCCATTGAAGACGAGGAAAGCGAACCGGGGATCCGGGTCATCGCTGCACCGGTCCGGGATTCAAATGGTGTGGTCGTCGCTGCTGTCGGGATTGGCGGACCCTTGCAGAGATTGTCGATCGAGGCGCTCGAAGGGTTTGCACCACCACTTTTGGAAACCGTTGCAGCGATATCGGCGCGTCTCGGWTACTCGGCAAGGCATCGATAGGCAGAAATGGGAAGCCCACGCATGGCAGTCATCACGCTGAATGGAAGCGACCTCCGCTGGGAGTGCGACGAAGGCGACACGATCATGCGATCGGCACTCCGGGCAGGCCTGGGTTTTCCATATGAGTGCAATGTCGGGTCATGCGGTAATTGCCGCTTCGATCTCCTTGAAGGTGAAATCGAAGAATTGCGTGCGGATCCGCCGGGCTTGMGCGAACGGGATCGCGCGCGCGGCCGCCGACTGGGCTGCCAGGCCAGCCCCTTGTCCGATTGCGCCGTCAAGCTGCGGCTGATGCCGCAGTATGAGAGCCTTTTCAGGCCGCAACGCCAGGCTGCGACCTTGGTTGCAACGTCTGACATCACGCATGACATCCGGGAGTTTCGCTTCCGGTCGGAGGCAACGAGCCGTTTCCTTTCAGGTCAATATGCCTTGCTGCATCTGCCCGGAATACCGGGTGGTCGCGCCTATTCAATGGCGAATACCAGCAATGATGACGGGGAATGGCACTTTCAGATACGCCGTGTGCCGGGCGGCGAGGCAACAGGATACTTGTTCTCGCAACTGCGCGTTGGGGATCGTATCGAGCTCGATGGCCCCTATGGCATGGCATATCTTCGCGAGAACTCGCCGAGGGATATCGTTTGTATTGCCGGCGGTTCGGGGCTTTCACCGATGGTGTCGATCACGCGCGCGGCGGCTGTTGCACCGAGCCTTGCCGGAAGACGCATAGACTTCGTCTTCGGCGGTCGCACGGCGCAGGATATTTGCGGCAAGGAAATGCTGCAAATGCTACCGGGATTTGGTACAAATATTCACTACCATCCGGTCGTTTCCGGCATGCCTGAAGCCGATGATGGCTGGGATGGTTACAGAGGCTATGTCCATGAAGTCGCTCATAGTCTTTTCGCCGCACGGCTTCCTTCGTGCGAGATCTATTTTGCAGGTCCCCCCGCAATGGGACAAGCAATACAGAAAATGCTGGTCGATCTTGGTGTCGACTCAACCCAAGTGCATTTTGACCAGTTCTATTGATCATTTGGCTGCAACCGACAGCCGCTGAAAGCCGCAATGAAACCTCGTCAGCTGATATACTTCATAAAGGTCGTTGACGTAGGCAACATTACGAAGGCGGCGGAACAGTTGAATCTGGCGCAGACCGCTCTCGGGATACAGATACGCAATCTCGAGGAATCGCTTCATGTTCAATTGCTCGACCGCCATTCGCGGGGTGTCAGCGCGACACCCGCGGGACTTTTGCTTTACGAACGCGCGCATGAAATTCTGCAGCGGATCGAGGACACGCGCCGCGACCTGATTTCACTGGCGGGCGAGCGTGCGCGCATCAGGCTTGGTGCTACGCCAAGCATCCTGAAGCTGATTGGAACCGAACTGGTGGTGGCCGCAAAACAGCAACTGCCCGGAATCGCGTTGCATGTGGTGGAGGAGTTGAGTTTTGTCCTGACCGACGCGCTGGAGCGCGGCGAACTCGACTACGTTCTCGCCTATGACATCGAGGAGAATCCTGGTCTCAGGCGTCTTGCCCTGATGAAGGAAGACTTGCTGCATATTGCGGCGCCGGGAGGAGATCCCGCCGAGGGTGGAATATCGTTCAAGCAGGCGGTTGCAGGCGATCTGGCCCTTGTGTCCAGCCGGGATATTATCTGGCGCCGTATTCATAAGACGGCCTCCCGCTTGTCGCTGGATGTAAACGTGACCTATCAGGTCCAATCGATGGAAGCGATCAAGGCGCTGATCCTTCATGGTCTTGCAGAAAGCATCATGCCGTTCGGTATTGTGTCGGAAGAAATTCAATCGGGAGCATTGATTGCCCGGCGTATCGAACGGCCGTCGGTAAGGTTGACACTCTATCTGGCTCACGCAGCCCACAAGGGGTTGAGCGACGACACTGCATTCATCGCATTTGTTGATGGAATGATCGACAGGCTCGCCGCTACAATTGGGCCGTACGCGCACCCGATCGACCGCTCGCAACCGCCGCAAATAGAAGCAGACCATTGAAGGTGATCGCATAGGCAATCGCAGCCGTTCATCTGCTATGCAAAATCGATATACCAGCCTTGCCAAAGCGTTGTTTCCGGCGTCGTCCACCTGATTTATATTGCGGTGCACAATGCCAGGAAGGACGTGTCGTGACTATACTTACCGAAGACCGCAATGCTGGAACGAGTTGGTTCCGCACCGTTCTTTCAAGCATCGCCGAAATAGCGAATTGCCTCAGCGCCGCAAAAGAGTGTGCATTGGCCATTGAAAACAGGCGCACGCCGCCGGCCTCGGCACTGCGGACCTTGGGTATTGACCCGGCGTCGCTCAAGGATGTTTTCAAGCGTAGCTAGAAGCTGATTTAGTACCGGATTTTCGAGGCTTGACGGTCAAATCCCTTTACTCAGCCATTAAGTTTTTTTATTGTGGCTGAATGAAAAACGTCACCTTTCGAAAGCTCCAGTCGCTGCTGGCGATCGAGACTCATCGAAAGATTGTAGATGCGGCGAAGGCCCTGGGGCTGACCGCACCGGCCATCACATTACAACTGAAACAGCTGGAAGAAGATGCGGGTGTGACGCTTTTCGAGCGCACGCCGCACGGCATGTTTCCGACGGAAGCCGGAAAAGTTTTTCTCGAAGCTGCGAAAGAGATCGACGAGCGTTTGCAGCGACTTGATGACGATATCAACGCCTTCCGCCGCGTGAAACGCGGGCATATCACGGTCGGGGCCGTGTCCACGGTCAAGTATTTTGCGGCGCCATTGTTTGCAGCCTTCTCCAAAGAATATCCCGATGTACATCTTGAACTGATCATCGATCGCCGGGACGAGACGATTGCCCGGCTAAAGGATCGCGCCGTCGATATCGCGCTGCTCGGCCGTCCGCCGCGGGATATATCGGTTCGTGCCACCGTATTCGGCGAGCACTCACTGGTCGTCGTCAGCGCGCCCGGTCACGCCTTGGCAGGCAAGCGCGACATCACCAAAGCGGAGATTGCCAACGAACATTTCCTGCACCGGGGGAAGGGTTCCGGCGCCAGAACGTTTTTCGAGCGCTTCCTGAAGGATATTCCCGGCCGGCTTGATGGTCCGAGTACAGAGATGGAAACTGTCGAGGCTATCAAGCAGGCTGTCATGGCGGATCTCGGCATAGCCTTCCTGTCGATGCAAAGCGTTGCCGCCGAGGTTCAGGCGGGCCAACTCGCCGTTCTCGATGTCGTGGGATTGCCGATTCGCCGCCAGTGGTTTGCGATCAGCCGCAGCGACCGGGCGGTCACGCCTGTCATGGCTGCTTTTCAGGCGTTCCTTGCCACGCGCGGTGAAACGTTTCTGCCGAATTTTGGTGACCCGGCAAAGGTGCCCGCCTGACCGGCATCAATTTTACCTCGGAACCGCCTGCAGAAAATCGAGCACCTTGGCATTGCAGTTTGCCGCGCTCTGCTCTTTGACTGGCATATCCCAATAGTCTGATCCCGGAATGCATTCCTGCAGATAGCGAGCAGCCGAGGTTGCATGCGAAGCATCGGCACCGGGAATTATAAGCGTCGGAATGTCGAGACACAGCAGGTCTTCAGGCTCGGCACCGGGCGACGTGTCGCGATCGAGCAATGTTCGCACCATCCCGGCTACGATGGCCTTGTAGTGGTCGACGTTGAGCCGCGCATACTTGTCCGCAAAATCGGGGAAATTGCGCAGAACCGATACCCAGGGTCCGCCTCGCGGGTCTGCGCCGAAAGCCTTGTTGCTCTCCTTTGCCAAGCTGACGACAGCCGCGAGCCCGTTCTGGTTGACGAAAGAGAGGTGTTCGGCGAACCGCTGGTGACCGGTCATGCGATATCTAGCCCCGCCAACCGGCCAGAACAGGATCATACTTAGCGTCTTTTCGGGATAGGTCGTACCGAAGGCGGAAACTGCGCTGCAGCCCATGCACCCGCCCATCAGATGGGCCTTGTCGATGCCGAGATGGTCGAGCAAGCCCTTGCCCTGTTCGACATAATGCGCCCAGGTAACCCGCTCGACGCGCCCGCCCGATTGGCCCGTTTCCCGCCGGTCAAAGACAATACAGCTGTATTTTTTGGAAAGCTGATCCAGAAACTTGATCTGCGCATAGATGCCCTGGGTGGACCACTTTTCGATCGTTGCGTCGAAGCCGCCCGGCGAATACATGAGCAAAGGCTCACCCGAGCCAACAATTTCATAGCGCGTCGATATTCCGTCGATAGTGGCCGTCGCCATTTTCAAACTCCTTCGCAACCGAGCCGCTTCAAGCTTTCGTCGACCCAAAGTTTGGGATCAAGCTTGCCCGCAAGCGTATTGGCAACCGTTTTTAGTTCCGCTTCATGCTTGGCCTTGGCGAGCGGGTAGATTTCGCCCGTCAGTTCGTACGGAACACAGAGCAGTCCGTCATCATCGCCCATGATCAGATCGCCCGGATTGATGACCATGCCATCGAGCGAGATCGGCGCGTTGATTTCGCCCGGACCGTCCTTGTAGGGACCGCGATGCGTGATGCCTGCTGCAAACACTGGAAAGCTATTGTTCTTGATCCAACTGTAGTCGCGAACGGCGCCATTTATCACAACGCCGGCAACGCCGATCTGTATGGCGTGCGAAAGCATCATCTCGCCGACAAGCGCATTTGACAACTCTCCGCCGGCATCGACGACGATCACGTCGCCGGGCTTCGCCATCAACAACGCCTTGTGGATCATCAGATTGTCGCCGGGCCGGGTCTTTACCGTGAAAGCCGGTCCCGCCAAAGGCCCGCCTGCGTGCAACGGGCGGAGATTCGGTCCGCCCGCGGTCAGCCGCGACATGACATCGCTGACATTGGCCACGGGCAGCTCGCGAAACTGCCTGACCGTTTGTTCGTCAACCCTGCGCGTCCGTTCGAGTATTCGAAATCCATGTACCATGGCGGTGTTCCTTTCCAGATTCTTATGAAATATCGAGACTATTCCCAGGGTAGCAATGAGGCATGGATCACATCCGGCACGCCTTGTCCGCCGACGGACTGGATGGCGAGGGCAGCGTCCTTCAACCCGAAACGGTGGGTCGTGATTTTTTCAAGGTCGAAGCGTGTGGAGGCGATCTGTTCGAGTGCAAGTTCACACGCCTGATAGCTGTGGCCCCGAGCGCTCTTGAGTGTGATCGCCTTGACGGTCATCTTCTCGAGGGGGAAGTTCGGAAATTCTTTCAGTTCGCCCTGAACGAGAATGGTGCCGGCTTTACGCACAAGAGCCTCCACGCCAAGCAGGATCGGGATCGTACCTGCACCCGCCGTACAATCCAGTGAGACATCAACGCCTTTTCCGCCTGTAATCTCCATGATGCGGGCAAGCGGGTCCTCTTTCTGCACGTCGATGACGTAGTCGGCTCCAAGCGACTTTGCCACTTCGAGGCGCGCCGCGTCCTTGGTGGTTCCGGTGACGATGATCAACGAGGCGCCGGCCTGTTTGCATATGACGGTCTGCGAAAGCCCTTGCTGACCAGGCCCCTGGATAAGCACCGTGGAATTGTAGCCGACATTGGAATCGAAAAGCGACCATTCGACACCGTTGGCCATGGGCGTCACCAGGCCCGCAAGTTCGGGGGTCACGCCAGTCGGAACGCGGTGCACCACGGCATTCCACGGCAGATAGACGTATTGCGCAAAGCCTCCCCAGAGATGCGGAGCGCGTTCTGCACTGGTATAGCCATAGCGAATACCGTCCGGATTATTGCGCCAATCGGTATTTTCGCAATGCCGGTATTGACCCTGATGGCACCATTTGCATTTGCCGCACATGACATAATGCTCGACGAATACCAGATCGCCTTCCTTGAAGCCCTTGCGCCGGGTGAATTCACGGCCTGCCTTGGCGATATAACCGATATTTTCGTGGCCCATGATGGTCGGGGCATTTGAGGGCGGCGTTTTGAACAGCTTGACATCGGTCCCGCAGATACCCGCCACTTCCATCTTCAAAAGTGCCGCGTCTTCGGGAATATCGGGCATTGGATATTCGCGAATCTCCATCTGGCTTGGCCCGGTGCGGACGGCAGCTAAGACTTGTTCTGTCATTTCAAACTCCCTGGAAGTTCTCGTCGCTGACTGGCGAACATGCAAGTTCTGTCAGTGGTGCGGTTCTGCGTTCAGTTTTGACAAATTCGCGTTTGTCATCCTATTTAGATGTCCGGTACCGGCAGCATTTGCGCCGGACCTCAGGTTGAAACCATGCTCAAATCCGCTATTCCCGACCGCGAACGACTTGCCGCTATCAGGCGCGTAAAGACCTGGACGGCGGAACGTTTCAGTCTTTCGGACGACATGACAGTTTCGGTGATCGAGGTCGTCTGCGGGTTGCCCGGATGCCCGCCGCTCGAAACCATCGTGACATTCTGGACTGCTAGCGATAGCCGGCACGCATTCAAGGTGTTCAAACCCATCAGCGAGGTCACGCCGGAAGACTTGCCGCCATCGTGGATGAAGCAGGCCATCGTCTCGAATGGCGATGACCTGTCCTGCTGCTGAGTGCAGTGATTTCATCTCAGTTTGCCGGTTTGGCGGGATGCCCGCGTTTCGTCAGCTGCGCGTCAAGGCGCGGATAGACCCGCCGCGCATTGCCTTCAAAAATCTTGTAGCGGCTTGGCTCGTCCAATGTCGCAAGCTGATCGATATAGCGCTTCGTATCGTCATAGTAATGGCCGGTTTCCGGGTCGATGCCTTTAACCGCGCCCAGCATTTCCGAGGCGAATAATATGTTGTCGACCGGGATGACCTTGGCCATCAGTTCGATGCCTGGATAGTGGTAGACACACGTATCGAAGAAGACGTTCTTCAAAAGGTGATCGGCCAGAAGCGGTTTCTTCATCTCCTGCGCAAGACCGCGATATCGGCCCCAATGGAAGGGTACTGCGCCGCCTCCATGCGGTATGACGAATTTCAGCGTCGGAAAGTCTTTGAAAAGATCGCCCTGTATGAGCTGCATGAAGGCTGTCGTATCGCCGTTGATGTAGTGCGCGCCGGTGTGGTGGAAGTTCGGGTTGCACGATGACGTTACGTGGATCATCGCGGGCACGTCGAGTTCGCACAGCTTTTCGTAGAGCGGATACCATTGACGATCCGTCAGCGGCGGATCCGTCCAGTAGCCACCGGACGGGTCTGGATTGAGATTGACGCCGATGAAACCGAGCTCGTTAACGAGACGCTCCAGTTCCGGAATGCAGTTCTTGGGAGGAGATCCGGGATGCTGCGGCAATTGACCGACAGCAGCAAAATTATCGGGGAGCAGCTGGCAGATCCGGTAGATCAAATCATTGGAAAGTGTCGTCCACTGCATGCTGACAGCTTCGGTTCCCACATGGTGGGCCATGCCCGCGGCGCGCGGCGAAAAGATCGTCAGGTCGCTGCCGCGTTCCCGTTGCAACTTGAGTTGCGGCTCGACGGACTGGCGCAGCATGTCATCGGTGATCCCAAGATCCGTGCTCGTCGGGCGGCGCATGGGATCAGCGAGGCCGGCCAGCTGCTTGTCCCGGAACTGGTGCAGTGCCTGGGGTTCCGTGGTGTAGTGGCCGTGAATATCGATGATCATGGAAATTGTCCAAGTTGGGTCAAATGAAGTTGTGTTGGATTCAGATTTTCCAGAAAAGTTCATCGACTTCGTAGGGTCGTGAACTGAGCCTTTGGTCGAAGGCGTAGTCGAGCAGCGTCTGCATTGGCTTGCGCGTCGCTTCCAGTCCGTACGGCAGAGCGGCCGTCCCTTTCGCGCCGGATTTCTGCCGCGCCTCTTCAAAGAGCGCCATCAATTCACCGCCAAGCCAGGGATGCTGTTCGAGAAGTTCTTTTCTGACGGAAACGATGTGGTTGACCGGGAATATTCCCGTTTTCTCGGACCACTTCAGTGCTGCATCTTCTGCATCCCGTATGACAGGACGCACATCGGCGGGATCGACATTGCGTTCACCCATGATTGCTGCAAGTTCGCCCGAGAGCAGGAGTTCGCGCAGACCCTTTCCGCTGGTGTTGCGGACCGCATTTTCCGGATCCTTGTATTCGGCAACATGGGCATCTTCCATGGTCACCCATGTGATGCGATTGAGGTCCACGCCATATTCCGATTTGAGAATACCGCGGATCCAGACGCCCGTGGTCTGCGTATAGGCGCGCACACCAACCTTCTTGTCTTGAAGTTCGGTGGGACCGCCGAGGTCAGATCCTGCAGCGTAAACCAGATTGTCGTGATGCAGCCTGCGCCAGAGCGGAATGGGAAGCGCTGTTATGGGCTTGTCCAAGTCGACGGCAACCAAATGCGTGGTCAGGGCCATCTCGCTGACATCGAGATCCCCGCCCCGGACCATGGTTCGAAATGCCTTCGGCAGGGGATCAAACTCCTGAAACTCCAGTTTGAGACGGGGCGACGTTACGCTGCCATCCTTGAGCGGCCGCACGTGATCGTGCTTGCCGAGGGCTATGCGTAATACCAGTGGTTCGACCATTTCTGCCTCCTCCCGGAGCTTCAATAAAGATAGTATGTTCTTCTATGAGGAACTGCGTTCTATTTTACGCATAATACCGCGAATTGCGCGCCGGTCAATTGCCGAGAAGGGCGGAACTAGATTTTGCCAGCGGCACTGAGGCAGAAATAGAGAGCTCCAACGGTGCCAAGCACCGGATAGGGACCAACCCTTGTGAGTGTGAGAAACGCCGCGGCGGCGAGAGTTGTAGCGATTTCGAACAGGCTCAGCCCCGCAGATTGCGAAACCGCCAGCCCGCCTGCGACGATCAATCCAACTGCAATCGGTGTCAGCCCTCGTTCGACGGCGCGTCCCCAGGGGGAAAGGCGATGTTGCTGCCACCAGCTGCCAAAAATGCAGATCAACGCCGAGGACGGAATGAAGATCGCCAGCGTGGCGATGACTGCTCCCCAGAAACCGCTGATTCCCCAGCCGATCAGCGCTACGATGAGCGTGCTTGGACCGGGCGACGCGCGCGAGATGGCATAGAGATCGGTGAACTGGCGGCTTGTCAGGAGGTGCTGCACATCGACGGTCTGGTGCTGCAAGCTGGCAACGATGGTCTGACCCCCGCCAAAGGAGACGAGAGAGAGCGGAACACACAATAGGACGAGGCCGAGGAGCTTGTCGTCATCCATGCTTTTTGTCCMTGCTCAACAGGTAGGATACCAGTACGCTGGGCGGAATGCTTGCGAAGACGACGGGAACGAGCGGCCAACGCAACACACCAACCATGATGAATACGGCTAGTGCAATAATAATGGGTAGCGTCTGCCCATGCAGGCGCCGCGCCGTCTTCATCCCCATCGTCAGCGTCGATGCGATTCCGACGCAGGCAAGTCCACGCAGAACCGAATGCGTCTCGGGATACGCACTCAATTGCCGGTAAACCGTGCTTAGCAGGATGATGACAGTGAATGCCGGCGCCACCATTGCGAACGTGGCAATGATGGCCCCTGGAAGGCCGCGCAATTTCAGGCCGATATAGACGGCGAGATTTACCGGATTGGCACCCGGCAATATCTGGGCGATGGTTTGTGTCTGCAAGAAATTCTCATCGGTCATCCAGCCGCGCCGCTCGACAATCTCCCGATACGTCCAGGCGGCCATTCCTCCGCCAAAGGACGAAGCACCGAGTTTGAGAAAGGACACGAGCAAGGATCCGAGCGATGCGTGCGGCTCCTCTGGTGGGCTGGATGCGTCAACGCGTTGTTCCAAGAAATCTTCTCCCCGCAGCAAGGTAAGCTGCCACCCGATCTCGCCTGATTATGCTGAAGCGGCGAGGGCGCCGATGACACTGATTAGAATCTTTGTAGCCGTGATGCCGCGGCACACAGACTTATAAAAATCACATAAAAACTTTGCCTCTAATGCAGAGGAAGTCCACGCTATTTCGCCTTAGCGGCCAACTAAGAAAAACTTAGTGCGTTGGGATTTCCCCTTATCTTCCGTGCGGCGGCGACAAACTCGTCAGCTAAGCCGCTGCGCCAGCCCACACAAAAACAACTGGTCTGAGCGTAATATTTTGCTTTGGACAAAATGCATCGGAT
>NZ_JBFUMG010000088.1:0-12725 GCF_054049495.1 Phyllobacterium sp. P5_D12
TCGCTGATCAGGGTCTTACAAAAGTTCAGTCCAAGGCGATTGTTGATAGCGTTCTTAAGGGTATCACTGATTCCGTCGTAGCCGGCGATGAAGTTTCGCTGCCAGGCTTTGGCAAGTTCAAGGTCCAGTCGCGCGCCGCTCGCGAAGGCCGTAACCCTGCTACGGGCGCAACGATCAAAATCGCTGCGTCCAAGAAAGTTGCTTTCCAGCCTGCAAAGGCCCTGAAGGACGCGTTGAACGGCTAATTCGTTCGTCGCAATTTCAAAAAAAGGCGGTGCAGGTGCGCCGCCTTTTTTGTTCGACTCCGGCCAAGGCTTCGTAACGGAATTTGGGAGCAGTGGGCTTTGCCATAAATCCGCCCTGCATTCGTTGCAGGTGACGTTTGTGCAATAGAGCAATTTTGCGCAAGTGAAGTAAGGCTTTATCAACTATACCAGATGCATCTATGATGTGGCGGACCAGAGATCCGCACGTTTCAGGGGCCCTCGCGACACAATTAGTAAACTGGTAGCAGCTGCAATAATGAAGACATTGGCACATATCCTTGCGGCATTCATGCTAACCCTCCTTGTAGCGGGTTGCCAAAACTCGTCGATCGATGACCTGTCTCCTAATGGTGCTGGGACGCAGCTACCGGAGAAGCTCGTCCGGAGCATGAAGGCCAAGGGCATGAGTCTCACATCGCCCGTCATGTTTCGCATATTCAAGGAAGAAAACGTCCTCGAAGTGTGGAAACGCAAGGACAATGGCCGTTACGACATGGTAACGAACTACCAGATCTGCAAATGGTCGGGAAAACTTGGCCCCAAGTTCATCGAGGGTGATCGTCAGGCACCCGAGGGATTCTACGCGGTTCGCCCGGCGCAGATGAACCCGAAATCGAGCTATTACCTCTCATTCAACACTGGCTTTCCCAATGCATTGGACCGCGCCCTTGGCCGTACCGGTGCCAACTTGATGGTCCATGGCGCGTGCTCGTCGTCGGGTTGCTATTCAATGACCGATGCACAGGTTGCACAGATTTATGCTTTCGCCAGGGATGCGTTTAAGGGCGGTCAGGAATCCATTCAGCTTCAGGCCTACCCTTTCCGCATGACCGCAGCCAATATGGCGCGCTACAAGGATGATCCGAATTACGCCTTTTGGAAGAACCTGAAAGAAGGTTACGACCACTTCGAAATCACCAAAGTGCCGCCGAAGGTGGATGTCTGCGAAAAGAAATATGTCTTCAACCACACGTCTGATCCCAATGCGCCCATTGCGGCGACAGCAACCTGTCCGCCATCCGATCAGCCAGAATCGCTGAAAATGGCATATCAGTCGTACCAAACCAGTTACGAGACCGCTTTCTCTACAATGGTCGGCAAAGGCAAGATAACCCCGCCCAGCCGCTCGATCCAGGGCATTGCAGAAGCCAAGATCATTGCTGACTGGAGTGCTCGCCGTGCTCGCGGTGAGCGCGTGACGCAAGAACCGCCGTCTCTTTCGCCGCAGGACAAGGATGCCGCAACGAAGCCACCGGTCATGGTTCGCCTGGCTTCCGCCGTCGCAGCGGACAAGGCACGGGAGGAGCGCGACGCCTCTAAAAGAACGCGTATGGGAAAGAGCATGGCCTCGGCTGCGCCAGCACCCATAACCCTGGCACCGCCGACAGCTTCGTCAGCTCCGGCAGCCCCGCAACGATCCGCACCTGCCCCGCAAACCACTGCCGCTATCGCACCGGATGCCCCTGCTGCCGCCGTCGAACAGCCGGCCCCGGTGAAGAAGGCTTGGTGGAAGATTATCGGCAACTAGCATCCCGAAGTGTCATGCCGGAAAAAGCAATCATGAATGGCGAGATATATGATCTTCGCGGCCTGAATTGCCCTTTGCCGGTGCTCAAAACCCGCAGGAAACTTGCCGATATGATCGTTGGCAGCCGCATATGGGTTGAAACAACCGACCCGCTAGCTATCATCGACATGCCGAATTTTTGTCTATCAGAGGGACATAGGCTGATCGAAACACTCAGCGTCGAGGGTGGCCACCGATTCCACATCGAATGCGGTTGACTAGCCTAGCTTCACACCGGAAATTGCCAACGGATTGTCAAAGAGCGCAGCACGATCCGGCATATCAATCTGTGGTCGATCAAGAAATGCGTTGAAGAGCTGGCTGACATAGCTCTCCGGCAAATCCTTGACGATCAAGACCAGGCGCGTTTCGCGAACGCCATCCGGCCATGCTGCCAGCCGTGCTGGTGGATGAAAAATCTGCTGCACCCCATGTATGACGAGAGGCCGCTCCGGATCGTCCTCCAACTGTACGATACCCTTCACCCGCAGCAATTTTTCACCGTGGGCAGAACGCAACAGGTCAAGGAACATGTCGAAGCTGGCCAGCGGTATCGGGGTATCGTGTTTCAACGAGAATGACCGGATATTCGCGTCGTGCCTGTTGACGTCGTGATGGTGGTCCTCGCCGTGGTGATGGTGGTGCCTATGATCGATCTTGGCGTGTTCATGCTCGCGATCACGGTAGGCTTCCGCCTTTAGCCAACGCTGAACATCGACGGTCTTGGTTTCTGGATTATAGACGCCGCATTCGAACAACGCCGCGTATCCCGTGCGCGAGTCGGCTACGTCGATCAGGTCGGCCCCTGGATTTAACGCAGCGAGCCTTGCGTACAGGACTGGAAGGCCTTTTTGTGCTTCTGGCAAATCTGTCTTGGTTATAACAATGCGATCAGCAACAGCAGCCTGCTTTATCGCTTCCTCGTGCGCGTCGAGCGTTGCCATGCCATTGATCGCGTCGACGATGGTGATCACGCCATCAACGCGAAAGGCCTGCAACAACACCGGATGTCCCATGACGGCATGCAGAACCGGTGCGGGATCGGCAAGCCCGGTCGTCTCGATGATAACCCGTTTCAATCGCTGCAATTTGCCCGTCTGCAATCGGTCGATAAGATCCGAGAGCGTATCAATCAGCTCTCCGCGCACGGTGCAGCAGAGGCAACCATCGGAAAGCTCGATAATGCCGTCGCTGGCTTTCTCGACCAGCAGATGATCAATGCTCACATCACCGAATTCGTTGATAATCACCGCCGTATCGGAGAGAGCCGGATCCTTCAACAGCCGGTTGAGCGACGTCGTCTTTCCCGACCCTAGAAAGCCGGTTAGTACCGAGACCGGTATGGGAGCGTCGGCCATCAGTTCACTGCCTTCAAGGCCTCGCTTGCATCCGTCAGCGACGAGCGATCTGGCCGCGGCATCGGAACCGGAACCCGGTTCAACTCCATCCCTAATGAATTGATCTTCGCCGGCAGCAGCGCAACTTTTTCCACTGCCGGTTCATGTTCCATCCTTTTCATATAAGGTGACCCCTGAACGATGTGCCCTTCGAGGTCCTTGCCGTCCCAGGTATCGGACCCCGATGCCTCTTTCGAACAAACACTTGGCCGCATGTTGACAGCCACGTCGCGTGTGGGTGCACCATAGGGCTGCAACGTATCGATTGCTGTGCCACTGCCTTGGGTCTCGAAACCTTTGGCAAGAAGTTCCGCTGCCTTCGTCGCCCGCGTCGTCAGCTTCAATTCGCCCAAAACCACAGTGATGATCGTCCTGCCGTTGCGAGTTGCAGAACCGATGAGATTGTAGCCCGAGGGGCAAACAAATCCGGTCTTCATGCCATCGGCACCCTGAAACCGGCCGATAAGCGCATTCAGATTGGGCTGAAGCTTCTTGCCGCCATAGTCGATGGCTTCAATATCAAAATAATGCGCGTACTGCGGAAATTCACGGCGCAGCTGCAGTGTCAGAATCGCAAGATCTCGCGCAGTCGTATAATGGTCATCCGAGTGAAGACCATTTGGATTAACGAAATGCGAACCCGTCATGCCGAGACGTTTGGCTTCGGCATTCATAAGCACAGCAAACTTGTCGGAAGAACCGCCCAGCGTCTCGCCCACCGCCATGGCGATATCATTGGCGGATTTGACCATCATGATCTTGAGCGCATTGTCCAAAGTCAGCTCGGAGCCGACCTTGTAGCCCATCTTGCTTGGAGGCTGTTTGGCGGCAAGCGCAGTGATCTTGATTGGYGTATCCAGGGTGATCTGACCGGACTCAATCATCCGGAACACCACGTAAACGGTCATCAATTTGGTCAAAGACGCTGGATACCAGCGTTGGAAAGCGTCCTCTTGCGAGAGGATTTCGCCGCTGCCGGCGTCGACTGTAATGTTCGCACCGGCAAGGGCCGCCGGTGCAGCGGTCATCGATATCACGCAACCCGAAAGAAAGAGTGCTATAGTTTTCCGCATTCCTGAAAATCCGACCTGTCTATGTAAACAACCTGGAAAGGCATTAAGCCGCGCTTCACACCGGGCAGCAATGCCCTTATCTATCTTATGTGGCGGGCAAAAGGCAAAACACCTTTATTCTGTTCACTGAAATGTCAGATTTGGATTTGGAGTTACCCTCGAATGCCTTTGCTCAATCGCGCGATCGAAATGCAGGACGAGGTTTCCGCGTGGAGGCACCATCTACACCAGAACCCAGAAATAATGTTCGACGTGCACGAGACAGCGCGGTTCGTTGCAGAGAAGCTGCGCCAATTCGGGTGCGACGAGGTAGAGACTGGCATTGGGCGCACCGGTGTCGTCGGCATCATTCGCGGGCGTCACGGCGAAGGTCCGACTGTGGGCTTGCGCTCCGATATGGATGCACTGCCGCTCACTGAAGTTACCGGCAAGCCCTGGGCATCCCGTACGGACGGCAAAATGCACGCCTGCGGACATGACGGCCACACCGCAATGCTCTTGGGTGCCGCGCAATATCTGGCCGAGACCCGCAACTTTGGTGGTTCGGTCGCGGTTATCTTCCAGCCCGCGGAAGAAGGCGGTGGCGGTGGCCGTGAAATGGTTAAGGACGGCGTCATGGAGCGTTTCGCCATATCGGAAGTCTATGGCATGCACAATATTCCCGGACTCCCCATTGGTCAATTTGCCATTCGCAAGGGTCCGATCATGGCAGCAACGGACGAATTCACCATCATTGTCGAAGGTCGCGGCGGCCATGCAGCGCWGCCACACCGGACCATTGACCCCATCGTCATCGGCGCTCAGTTGGTCAATGCCCTGCAAACCATCGTCTCGCGGGGTACAGACCCACTTGATTCTGTCGTTCTGTCCGTCACCAAGTTTCATGCCGGCGATGCCCACAACATCATTCCTCAACGCGCCGAACTCGCTGGCACCGTTCGCACCTTGCGCCCAGAAATGCGCGACTTTGCCGAAAAGCGCCTCATCGAGGTCGCCCAAGGCGTTGCCGGAGCTTTGGGCGCAACCGCAACTGTCAAGTATGCGCRCAACTATCCAGTAACGTTCAACCATGCTCGCGAGACGGACTTCGCGGCCAAAACGGCTCGCAGGGTCGCTGGAAATGACGCGGTCAACGAGGAAGTCGCGCCCATGATGGCCGGCGAGGATTTCTCTTACATGCTGGAAGCACGTCCAGGCGCCTTTATTTTCATAGGCAATGGTGAAAGCGCCTCGCTGCACAATCCGTCCTATGATTTCAACGACGATGCAATCCCGCACGGCATCAGTTACTGGGTGCAATTGGCTGAAAGTGCTCTCCCCCCGTCATCCTGATTGGCACAGGACTGCCGGAAATTTCCACTCATCTTGAGACTTGGCGACCGCCGCGAAAAACAGTATGTCAGGTCAGATGGTCCCGTAGCTCAGTAGGATAGAGCGACAGATTCCTAATCTGTAGGCCACTGGTTCGAATCCAGTCGGGATCACCATACTGCCTCCACCACATTTTTCGATGAAGGAACGAATTTAGAAAACATCCATGCCGTACTCATTCGAAAGCGGTACTTGCAGTTGCAAAGCAAATGCAATATCGTGTGGTGATATGCCCTATACTAAGTTTCTGGCCGCTTCCGACTGTAGTCGAAGCGGTCTTTTTTTGAGTAGTTCGGGCTATTGGCCTGCTATGATCATCGCCTTAGATAGGTCAAATTCCAGCCCTTAGCGCGTTCCGCACGCTTTTGTTGAGATCGGCTTTGGCAGATTGATACTCGTTGACTGAAGTCCAATAGCGCAATGTTATTGCTGCGGTCGCATCACCCAACTCGGCCACAAAGGCTGAGGGAGCTGGGTCTTTCTTTACCCGCTTGTCGGTTTCAGTCAGTTCAATCAAGGATTTCTGCACCTGGTCCAAATCATCCTCATTGGAGACAGTAATCGTGATGTCATTGCGCCGAATGCCGTTCCGGGTAAAGTTCTTTACGGGCAGAGTCCAAAGCGTCGAATTTGGCGCAAGGATGTACACACCGTCGGCCGCACGTAATCGCGTCGCAAAGAGTCCGATTTCTTCGACTGTCCCGCTTATGCTGCCCACCTCCACATATTCGCCAATGCGAAGGGGACGGAGCGCCAACAGCATGATGCCTGCTGCGATATTCTGCAGAGTTCCTTGTAAAGCCAGCCCGATTGCCAAGCCAACTGCACCGATGGCGGCAATAACCGAGGCCGTCTGGATGCCGAATTGACCGAGCACCATAACCACGACAAGGCCGAGCACCACATAGCGTGCGATCTTGGAAAAAAAGCGGCGTAGTGTCAGGTCGAAACCGCCGACTTGCCCAAGCCCGGCATAGACCCAGCGCTCGACGAGACCTGCGACAACGAATCCGATGATCAGCAACAGAACCGCGCCAATTACCGAGAACGCGTAAGCAACAACAAGGGCACTTGCTTCACGAATGCCAGTCTGAATTGCGGAGAACGCGTTCTGAGGATCAAGTTCCATGAGAGATTCCTTTCCGGCAAGAGAATACCAACCTTAAAACTGCGATGCTGGTTCCCCTATTGAAGGTAAAAGGCCAGTAAATATTCACAATGTTTCCTGCGTTGAATGGACAATCACATCGGCTTGCGAACAGCATAGACAGTAACCGGCAGAGAAGAACGCCACGTATCAAAACCACCCAGAGGTTGCGCGTAGGAAACAGCAAGCTTTGTGAGTTCGCCGCCATGGGCGGAGCGCCAGCCAACGATTGCCATTTCACTCTGAATTGTCACAGCATTGGCAACCAGGCGCCCACCTGGCTTGAGGCCTTCCCAGCACGCCTCCATTACCCCCTCATCGGTCATGCCGCCACCAATGAAGACGGCGTCGGGTTCTGCGAGTCCTTGCAAAGCCGCCGGTGCCTCACCGCGAACAATCTGCAGATCAGGCACACCCAGCGCCCGGCTGTTGCGCAGGATCAAATATTGCCGCCTGTCATTGGCTTCAATAGCCAAGGTCCGGCACGAACTGTGTGCGCGCATCCACTCAATGCCGATCGAGCCGCAGCCCGCCCCGACATCCCACAAGAGCTCGCCCGGCAGTGGCGCAAGATGTGCCAGAGTAACGGCACGGACATCCCGTTTGGTCAATTGCCCGTCATGTTCGAACGCTTCGTCGGGCAAACCGGCAAGCATAGGATAAAGCCGGGCTGGCGGCATCGCTTTGCCGCAATCCACGGCAAGCACATTGAGATCGGCACAGCGAGGATGGTTCCAGGCATTTGCAGTCCCGTCAATTCGCCGCTCCGCCGCACCCGCCAGATGCTCCAGCACAGTCAATCGCGCCGAGCCGAACCCAGCGTCGCTCAGCATCTGCGCGACCTGTACAGGTGTGCCGCCATCATTGCTGAGAATAAGCAACTTTGCCGTAGGCGCGAACGCCTTGAACAGCGTCTCGGTTGGCCTGCCATGAACACTCAACAGCTGTGTTTCTTGTATCGGCCAGCCCATGGCAGCGGCGGCCAGCGAGAATGATGAGGGAGCCGGAATTATTCGCATCTCATCAGCCGCGACATAGCGCGTCAGCGTGGCGCCCATGCCGAAATGCATCGGATCGCCGCTAGCCAACACAGCGACAGGCCGACYGCGCGAGGCAAGGAGCATGGGGTACGCATCCGAGAATGGGCTGGGCCATGCAATGCGTTCACCGGTCAGCCCTTCGGGCAGCAAATCCAGATGGCGCTTGCCGCCGAAAATTGTTACGGCCGCTGCCAGTGCATCACGGGCATTCTGACCGAGACCACTATATCCATCCTCGCCGATCCCGATAATCGTCAGCCACCGCGCTATCATACATTCCATCCTTTTGTGCCCACCATGCATGCCCCAAACCGCTTGATGGGTCAACGAAGCAGGGCGCTACGAGAAAGGTTGGCACGCCCCGAGGCATCCTGTAAAACCGACAACGCCATGAGCCATCTGACAACCACTATCCAACGATCAACCGTCGAGGCGCGGCGCTCTGCCTGCCCGGGGTTGTTCCGCATGGCAAAGGCCCTTGACGGCGGTATCTGCCGTTTGAAACTAACCTTTGGCGATCTGAGCGCAGTTCAGGCGCGCTGCGTCGCGGATGCAGCACAGCGTTGTGGCAACGGCACGATCGAAATCACCAACCGTGCCAATCTGCAAATTCGCGGTGTGCGGCCGGAAATGGAAGAATCGTTAATCTCGGCTTTACTGGAATCAGGGCTCGGACCATTGACCGATCGAGGCGATGACGTTCGCAATGTTATGATCAGCCCGTTTGCTGGATTTAACCAGACGCTACCGGACGTGCGGCCTCTCGCCTTGCGGGTGCTGACAATCGTGCAGACGAATCTGCTCTATCAGACTCTTTCGCCTAAGTTTTCGATTCTCATTGATGGAGGCGAAAGCGTTGCGATGGTTGATCACCCCCATGATCTTTGGCTCAGTCGTATCGATCTGGAAAGCAGTGCGCCGCGCTTTGCCTTCGGCGTTGCAGGCGTGCCGCCCACAAAAGCCGATGCTCCTCAGCCTGCCCTTGGTAGTGTTCCGCCCGGGCAAGCATTTGGTCTCATCACTGGCATTCTCGATATCTTCATTGAATGGTGCCGTGCACATCCGGAAGCTTCGCGCCTTCGACATATGATAAGCCAGATGGGTACGGAATACCTCGTAGAACAGCTCCAACTGCGCCTCGGGGTTCCGCTACGAAGTGAGCAGATTGCAACTTGGCGCAGATCCCCTGCCCGTGAAAATGGCCATCTTGGCCTCTCGCTGGATGTGGACAACTCACACTGTTTCGTGGGCGCCATGCCTCGACTTGGGCGCCTTGATCCGGGCCTTTTGCACTCGCTTGCCGAACTTGCCGACAAATATGGCAACGGAAAATTACGCATGACACCGTGGCAAAGCGTTCTCTTGCCGCAAGTTTCAATCGGTGATGCAAAAGCTACGCTCGCGGCGCTCGAAGCACTCGGACTTGGCACCAATCCCAAAATGGCTCTTGCGACGATGATCGGCTGTTCTGGGTCGGCGGGGTGCGGTTCGGCTCTGGCCGCGACCCAGTTAGATGGGCTGAAGCTGGCGTCGTTATTGCAGGGCAATCCTGCAGTTCCGCAAATCCACATAAGCGGTTGCAGCAAATCCTGTGCGTCGCCCTCGGCAAAACCAATCACGCTCGTGGCAACTGCGGCCGGACGTTACGACATCTTTCTGCGCGCGACCAATGGACCGTCGCGTTTTGGCAAGCTATTGGCTGCCAATGTCACTATCGACGAAGCTGCCGAATTGATCGGTGAGAATTCCGGCTCTGGGGGGCCACTATATGCTTGACTATATCCGCGACGGTCAGGCGATCTATGATCGCTCGTTCGCTATCATTCGTTCCGAAGCCGATTTGAAGGGCATTCCAGCCGATCTGGAAAAGCTGGCCGTGCGCGTCGCCCATGCTTGCGGCATGGTCGATGTGATACAGGATCTGGCGTTTTCCGAGGGTGCCGCAGCGGCTGGTCGCAACGCATTACTGAGGGGCGCACCGATTTTGTGTGACGCACGTATGGTTGCGGAGGGTGTCACACGGTCGCGTCTGCCGGCCGGAAATAAGGTGATTTGCACTCTAGGAGATCTCTCGGTTGCCAAATTGGCGCTCGACATGGGAAATACCCGCTCCGCCGCAGCGTTGGAACTATGGCGCCCATACCTAGCGGGCGCAGTTGTTGCCTTCGGCAATGCGCCCACTGCCCTTTTCCGATTGCTCGAAATGATCGACGAAGGTTCTGCGAAACCGGCGCTAATTCTCGGCTTTCCAGTCGGCTTTGTCGGCGCGATGGAATCCAAGGCGGCGCTTGCCGAGGACAGCCGCGGAATTCCCTATGTCGTCGTGCATGGCCGCCGAGGCGGCAGTGCCATGGCCGCCGCAGCGATCAATGCTCTCGCGTCGGAGAAAGAATAATGCCAAAGCCCGGGCGGCTTTTTGGACTGGGCGTTGGTCCCGGCGATCCTGAACTCATTACATTGAAGGCGTTGCGTCTGCTTCAGGCGGCCCCGGTGGTCGCTTATCATGCAGCCAAAGGCAAGAAGGGTAACGCTCTAGCCATCGTCGAGCGCTATCTTGACGAGAAGCAGCTCCTCGTCCCGCTGATTTATCCAGTTACGACGGAGATACTACCCGCGCATATGAACTACGACGCTATCGTCAGCGATTTCTACGGCGAGATAACCGGGCTTTTGCGCACCCATCTCGACGCGGGAACTGATGTCGCGGTTATCGCCGAGGGGGATCCATTCTTCTACGGCTCCTTCATGTACATCCACGACAGACTGGCTGAAGGCTACGAAACCGAAGTCGTGCCAGGTGTCTGTTCCATCCTGGGCGGAGCCGCCGTGCTTGGTGCACCTCTGGTCTATCGTAATCAGACGCTTACCGTTCTCTCCGGTGTCCTTTCTGCACAAGATTTGAAGACCCGGCTCRCCGCCACCGAAGCCGCAGCTATCATGAAGCTTGGTAAAAACCTCGCAAAAGTGCGCGGTGTAATCGAGGATCTTGGCCTGCTCGATCGGGCGCTTTATGTCGAACGGGCAACGATGGAGGCACAACGCATCATCCCATTGGCGGAAGTCGATCCCGAATCCTCGCCTTATTTCTCATTGATTCTCGTTCCGGGAGAGAAATGGGCGGGTAGCGCCGAATGACATATCCAATAGCCATAGTGGTCCTTTCGGCGCTCGGCATGGAAACGGCATCGCGAATCAAAGCGAGTATGCCAGACGTAACTATTTATGGGTTGGAAGCCCGCGTCGAGGGAGCCGATATCTCCTACACGAACTTCGGCGACACAGTCCGGCAGCTCTATCAGAACGGTCATGCCGTCATCGCCCTCTGCGCCACCGGCATAACTATTCGCTCGCTGGCTCCAGTTCTTGGTGATAAGGGAGCCGAACCGCCTGTTTTGGCGGCAGCCGATAATGGCAGCGCGGTTGTTCCCCTCTTGGGTGGCACAACAGGCGTGAACGTTCTTGCCCGGCAAATTGCAGCTGTACTCCAGGTCTCACCCGCCATAACGACATCAGGTGAACTCCGGTTCGGTACTTGCCTGCTCAATCCTCCCCCGGGCTTCGAATTGAAAAATCCCGAGGATGCCAAGACGTTCATTGCTGATTTGCTTGGAGGCAAAACTGTTAGAATAGAGGGGGACGCACCTTGGCTTCAGGACGCCAACCTTCCTCTGGATGACGACGCGGAACTGCGCATTCTGGTTACTTCTTCGGATGTTGCACCCCAAAAAGGCGATCTGGTTTTTCAGCGCAAGCCGACGGATTTCAAGAGTGTGCCCTCCCCGGAATCTACTCCAACCGATCATAAGCGCGGTCGGCTTGCGGTGGTCGGTCTAGGGCCGGGGAACCCCGATTTCATGATTCCGGCGGTCAAACGGGAATTGAACAACGCCGACGATGTCCTTGGCTATGAGACCTACGTCCGCATGGCGGGACCTTTCCGCTCAGACCAGACCCTGCATATGACCGACAATCGCGAGGAAATGCAGCGCGCGCGACACGCTTTCGAGCTTGCCGCAACGGGCCGGTCCGTCGTGATGGTTTCTTCCGGTGATCCCGGTGTTTTCGCCATGGCTGCTGCAGTGGTCGAGGCATTGCATGAATCTGCGGACGTCTCCTGGCATGCTGTGGAGTTGGAAATACTGCCCGGGGTTTCCGCTGCGTTGGCGGCAGCCAGCCGTAGTGGGGCACCACTCGGTCATGATTTCTGTGTTCTTTCGCTTTCCGACAATCTGAAGCCTTGGGAGATCATTGAAAAACGCATCTCATTGGCGGCCGAAGCAGACCTTGCGATGGCCTTCTACAATCCGATCTCAAAGCATCGTCCCTGGCAATTGCCACGCGCCATCGATATCCTGCGCAAGTACCGGGGTGTTGATACCCCTATCGTCCTTGGGCGAGATATCGGCCGTCCTGCGGAAACCTTGCGTGCCATCACGCTTGCCGAGCTAACCCCCGATCAGGTGGACATGCGAACGGTGATCATTGTCGGATCGTCGCTCACGCGCAGTTTT
Source organism: Phyllobacterium sp. P5_D12 (assembly GCF_054049495.1). NCBI lineage: Bacteria > Pseudomonadati > Pseudomonadota > Alphaproteobacteria > Hyphomicrobiales > Phyllobacteriaceae > Phyllobacterium > Phyllobacterium sp. P5_D12. The sequence continues at coordinate 12,373 of NZ_JBFUMG010000088.1, forward strand.
GAGCGCAGGGACGGCGGCAAATGGGTCTATACGCCCCGCTGGTATGAAACTAAGCCCGAAGGTTGAACAGAACGTCCATGCCGGAAAAAGGACTGAGCGCTTCGCTTTTGTATCGACGCCTTTCGACGCTGCTCACTATGATCCTGCAAGATTAGATCGCCTGCACCCGGAGTTATCATGCCAGACAAAAATTATGTCCTTACCCTTTCCTGTGAAGATCGACCGGGCATCGTTGCGTCGGTAACGACGGAGCTTGCCGGCATGGACGCGAATATTGCCGAGAGCAATCAGTTCTGGGACAGACAGACCAATCGCTTCTTCATGCGCATCGCTTTCACGGCGGCCGAAGGCAC
>NZ_JBFUMG010000089.1:0-12672 GCF_054049495.1 Phyllobacterium sp. P5_D12
GTACAAGGCGGCACAGAGTACCGGCGAAGCAGAAGGCATTTCGTGGAGCGAATTCCGTAAAGCTCAATGCACGCCCGCTGAGGCGGCTGACGAGTCAGCCAACTCCGCATCGACGGACGCCAAAGCAAAGACGACTGAAGATAAGCCCGAGACAACGCCAAAAAAAGCCGAAGTCGTAGCCAGATCCCCATCCGGAAAGACGACGTTTCCGTCGTCGATAGCCGAAAAATTTGCCGCAGAGAAACCTGCCAAGGCCCGCATGCACACATGCCTTGAGCAATACCACGCGAACAAGAAAGGCGGTACGCTTGGCGGCACGCGCTGGATCGAAAAAGGTGGCGGCTACTACAAGTTGTGCAATGCCAAGCTGAAGGGTGAAGGCTAGGAATTTCGTACCGATGGCTCAAAAACTCCCACGGCTGGATAGATTGAAATCTGGTGACGGCGGTGGCACATTTGACGCTATGGAACATCGCGTCGCATTTCTGGAAAAATCTTTTGAGAAGATGGATGGCAAACTGGATGTTATCCTCAATGGCATTGCAGGCTTGAAGGAAGATGTTTCAATCCTGAAGGGGGACGTTTCAGGCCTGAAGGGGGACGTATCAGGTCTGAAGGGAGACGTTTCGGGCTTGAAGGGAGATGTTGCAGGTTTGAAGGGAGACATTTCGGGCTTGAAAGAGGGTGTCGCCTATATGAGGGGCAAGGTCGGAACGCTTCCTACGGTTGAATCTTTCGCCGCGCTAAGTCGGTCGCTCGGACAGCTTAGTGGTCATGTACATACTCTTCCATCTGCGGCAGCTTTTGGGGAGCTCAAGGGTCGGGTAGATAGCCTGCCGACAACTGCCAAGCTTGCCAGTCTTCTTGCTATCGCTGTCGGTGTCATTGCCATTATCAACAAATGGCCAAGGGTCATCGACGCTGTTTTCGGCTGGTAGCGCCAGTCATTCCGAACGCTCGAAGTCCAGTCGGCTAAACGCTGTCCCAGCGACGATCAACCAGCCCAGAATGAGCAATGATCCGCCAAGCGGGGCGGCGAAGGGAAAAAGCCTGTCGCCAATTGCGTCCCGGGATACCAGATCGCCGATGAAGAACAACAGCCCAACCACCAGCAGCAACGCGCCGAAATAGGCTGGCCGACTGATTTTTGCTAATATGGACAGCGCTAAAAATGCGGGGGCGTGGATAAACAGGATCGGCGCAATTGTGGCCATATGACCTTCCGCGCTGTGAGCCGCTGCGGCATAGGCCGCGATACCTGCAGCCCCGAACAGTCCACCGAGACCGGCAAAAACCCGATTGATATCCAAGCTATTCTCCGTCTTTAAGGTTGGTCCGGGCTCACCGGCTACTTTACAGCGGCCAAGGCCTGCGGAAGCTGTTGTTCGAAATAATCAAGTTCTTCGTCAAGGCCGACGCTGACACGGATGCAGCGGTCGAGACCTGGCGCCATTGGTTTGCGCACGAAGACGTCGCGGTCGATCAGGGCGTTGAGAACGGCGAGGGCATAAGACCCATCGCGCCCACAGTCGATAGTGACGAAATTGGTAGCAGAGGGAATCGCCGCAAGGTCGTTCTTCGCAGCAATCTGCACGATCCGCTCACGTCCAGCGACAATCCGTGCAATCACCGCCTTGAGATAATCTTGATCCTTTAGCGCTGCGAGGGCGGCTATCTGTGTCAGTTTGTTCATGCCGAAATGGTTGCGGATTTTGTCGAACGCCAGGATCTGCTTTTCTGCGCCGACAGCATAGCCGCAGCGCATTCCGGCGAGCCCATATGCCTTGGAAAAGGTGCGCATGCGCAGGACATTCGGCCGCGAAACGCCAATCCGCGGCAGAGCGTCCGCCGGTGCCGTTTCGCCATAAGCTTCGTCGAGGATCAGCATCGTATTTTTGGGCAGCGCATCGATAAAGCGTTCGATCTCCGCCGCCTCCCACCACGTCCCCATTGGATTGTCAGGGTTGGAGAAGTAGACAAGCGGTGCCTCTTCGCGCTTTACCGCGGCAAGCAACGCCTGGAGGTCCTCGCGATCATCCCTGTACGGTACTGTCACCAGCCGTCCGCCAAAGCCGGCCACATGAAAATTGAATGTCGGATAGGCACCGAGCGAAGTGACGACCGGCGTGCCCTCGCGCACGTATTGGCGCACGGCGAGTCCGAGCAACGTATCGACGCCTTCGCCAACGACGATATTGGCCGGTACAACGCCGAGGTGCGCTGCAAGCGCATGCTTCAAGTCGAAATTTTCTGGATCGGCGTATTTCCACGCCTCCCCGGCATGGCTTTGTATGGCGGCAATGACTGAAGGCGCTGGGCCAAAGCCGCTTTCATTGGCGCCAAGTCGCGCTTTGAAAGGCCGGTTGCGCTTGCGTTCCAGCGCTTCTGGTCCGACGAACGGTACAGTCGAGGGCAGGGAGTCGATCAGGGGGATCAGGTGCGGTTCCATGTCCACAGCGATATCAGTTTTTGTGCCGGCGAAAAGCAAAATTTCGCTCTTTTGCGTCGAACTCACAGTTCGAGGTCGCGATCACATATCGTCTTTCAGCGGAACCAAACCATTGTCGCGGGGTTTCCTCCCACGGGGACAAAACAGGTTCAATTGAGAGGCAAGATAATGAAAAAGGTTTTTATAGTGACTGCAGCGGCGTTTTTCGCCACCTCCGCTCTGGCGATCGCTCAGGATAGCGTTGTCGTTGAAGTGCCGCAGTCTGCCCGGGATTATGTCATCGCGCATCCGGCCGATCAGGTAGTTATAGAGGGTGACTTATCTCAGGGTTACGTCGTACCCGAAACAATCGTGGTGCGGCCAATTCCGGAGAGCCCGGGCTATGGCTACATCTATGTCGATGGCCGCCCCGTGATCGTCTCCATGGAGAACCGTGAGGTCGTCTATCTGTCGAATAATGCTGGGGCAGCACCCGATGAAGATGTGGTGCCGGACGACGTTGTCTCCTACATTGAGACCAATCCCACCGATCCGGTGGTCATCGACGGCGACATAATGACGGGGACCGTCATTCCTGACGACGTGCCACTGGTGGCCGTGCCGGATCAACCGCGCTACTCATACGTATACGTGCAGAATCGTCCCGCACTCATAGAACGCAAGACACGGCGCGTCGTCTGGGTCAGGTAAATATACTGTTCGATGACACTTGCCCGCGCTTCGGCGGGCGAGTGTTTACCATCGCCGGTGCCGGTAATAGCGATAGCGATTGTCATAGATGATCAGCGGCGTGTTGAATTGCATCTGTTCGAATTCCGCCCGGCTCGCCGCGCGCCTGTCGAGATCGAGATTGAGCAGGCAATTTGCGAATGCATCGGTCCCACGCCGGAACCCATAGGATGAACAGGTCTGGTTATCGAGCGCCCGCCGCTCTTCCGGCGTCATGGAGACGCAGCCGGCGATGAAGAGTGTGAGCAAAACTGCTAATCCTGCCAATGATCTCATCGATTCCTCTGCCGGACCGCTAATTCCCGATCAACACCGGGAATATTACTGAACAGGTTTCAAATATTGGAGCTTGCAGTTGCATCATGTCAATAAGGCCCCGACCACACTGTCGCAATTGCTTGGCGGCTTTAATGGCCAGACTTTGGTTGGATGATAGGATTGGCAGGGAGGCTTACAAAGCCAGCCTCAAGTCGCGAAAAAAACACCGGCAATCATGAGAATAATTATTGCTCCTGCCAGGATCGGCAGGATTGAAAAACCCGCAGGGGCGGGTTGGGGCCTCAATACCAATTTGGCAAAGCGAGCAGAATGGTGGCTGCTACCTGAGTGCATATAACGAAAGTGACGAAGGGTATAAACCCGTCACTGATCTTCCGGTTATCATTTGCTGCGGCAAAGCTCATAAGGACTGCTCCCGATTGGACGATCCTTTGAAAGTGCCGAAGGATCATGATCGTCAGTGCCGAATTTCGGCTTGGTCACGCAACTGTAACAGTTTGAAACCTTTTGTCACCCAAAAAGTTCTCATCCTTGTTCAACTGTGCCGTGATAGGCTTTCTTCGGCAACGAAATGCTGCTGCTTAACGCAAGAGAAAATCTTCGGTTTCAGTGGTTTAGCTCCAGCGGTGCAGAACCTGTGCAAGCTCTGCACCGCCGGAGATTATTGTTACTCGGCTGGCGTTGCGGCAGGAGCAATCGCGCCCGAATTGTGGCCAGAATCACCTTCGAAGGTGCTGGCATGGTGGCTCTTCAGCTGTCGATTGCCTGTCATCGCACGTATGAGGACGTAGAACACTGGCGTCATGAACAGGCCGAACAACGTCACGCCGATCATCCCGGCAAACACCGCGACACCCATGGCACTGCGCATTTCCGCACCGGCTCCTGTCGATGTGACGAGAGGTACCACGCCCATGATGAAGGCGAGTGACGTCATCAGGATCGGTCTGAGCCGCAGGCGGCTGGCCTCGACCACAGCCTTGAATGGCGTCGACCCGGCAAACTCCAGTTCGCGCGCAAACTCGACGATCAGGATGGCGYTTTTGGCAGATAGTCCGACAAGCACGATCAGCCCGATCTGTGTGAAGACATTGTTGTCTCCCGCCGTCAGCCAGACGCCKGTGAGGGCGGCAAGCAATCCGAGCGGCACGATCATGATGATCGACAGCGGCAGTGAGAGGCTTTCATATTGCGCCGAGAGGACGAGGAACACCAGGAGGATCGACAGCGGGAAGATAAGGTAGGCCGAGTTGCCCGCAATGATCTCCTGATAGGTCAGTTCTGTCCATTCGAAGCTGATCCCGGGCGGCAATGTGTCGGCGGCGATCTTTTCTACCGCAGCTCGCGCCTGGCCCGATGAGTAGCCGGGAGCCGCATTGCCATTCACGTCGGCGGCAAGGAAGCCGTTATAGCGCATGGCGCGATCCGGTCCCGCACTGGATGAGACGTTGACCAGGGCCGACAGCGGGATCATCTCACCCGAACCCGATCGTACCTTCAGATCGCCGATATCCTCAGACTTCGCCCGGAAATTCGACTCCGCCTGCATGCGGACGGAATAGGTGCGGCCGAACTTGTTGAAGTCGTTGACATAGACCGAGCCAAGATAAATCTGCAGCGTGTTGAAGATTTCCGGCAGCGATACATTGAGTTGGCGTGCCTTGGCACGGTCAACATCGGCATAGAGCTGCGGAACATTGATCTGATAGCTGGTGAACAGGCCCGTCAGCTCCGGCGCGGTGGCCGCCTTGGCGAGGAACGCCTTGGTTGCGTCGTCGAGAGCCTGATAACCAAGACCATTGCGATCCTCGATCTGCAGCTTGAACCCGCCGATCGAGCCGAGACCCTGGACGGGAGGCGGCGGGAAGACGGCGCTGAACGATTCCTGGATGCCGGCGATCTGCTGATTGAGCGCCATGGCGATCGCACCGGCACTCAGGTCGGGCGTCTTGCGCTCTTCGAAAGGTTTCAGCGAAACGAAGACAACGCCGGCATTCGAACTATTGGTGAAACCGGCGATGGACAGGCCAGGAAAGGCAATCGTGCTTTGCACACCGGGAATCTTCARCGCCATGTCCCCGATGCGGCGGACGACCGCTTCCGTCCGGTCAAGCGTCGCACCATCCGGCAGCTGCGTGAAACCGACCAGGTACTGCTTGTCCTGCGGCGGAACGAAACCGCCCGGCACACTCTTGAACATGAAGGCCGTCGCGCCGATCAAGACGAGATAAATCCCCATCATGACCGTCTTCCGCGAGATTACGCCGCGCACACCCTTGCTGTAACCGTTGGCTCCACGCGTGAACACGGCATTGAAGCCACGGAAAAGCCAGCCTAGCGTCAGGTCCATGAAGCGCGTCAAACGGTCTTTTGGTGCGTCGTGTCCCTTCAACAGAAGAGCGGCGAGTGCAGGCGACAGCGTGAGGGAGTTAAACGCCGAGATGACCGTCGAGATGGCGATCGTCAACGCGAACTGCCGATAGAACTGACCCGTAAGGCCGCTGATGAAGGCGAGGGGCACGAACACCGCGACCAGAACCAGCGCAATCGCGATGATCGGTCCCGAGACTTCGCGCATCGCCTGCACCGTCGCTTGCCGCGGGGCCAGACCGTTCTCGATGTTTCGCTCGACGTTCTCGACCACCACGATGGCGTCATCGACGACGATACCGATGGCGAGAACAAGACCGAACAGGCTGAGCGCGTTGATCGAGAAACCGAACAGATGCATCACCGCAAACGTACCGACGATCGATATCGGCACCGCGATCAGCGGAATGATCGATGCACGCCACGTCTGCAGGAACAGGATAACAACCAGAACGACGAGCAGCACCGCCTCAAGCAGCGTATGGATGACGGCCTCGATCGAGGCGCGGACGAACTGCGTCGTATCGTAGACGATCTCGTAGTCCACGCCTTCCGGCATGGTCAGCTTCATCTCGTTCATCGCGGCACGAACTTCGTCGGCGATCTGGATCGCATTGGAGCCCGGTGCCTGGAAGATTGGGATAGCGACGGCGCTCTTGTTGTCGAGCAGCGAGCGTAGCGAATAGTCGGCTGCGCCAAGTTCGATGCGGGCAATGTCACTCAAATGTGTGATCGCGCCATTGGCGGCAGTCTTGACGATGATCTGGCCGAATTCTTCTTCGGATTGCAACCGACCTTGCGCGTTCACCGTCAACTGCAGATCGACACTGTTCGAGTTGGGCGACGCACCGATGGTACCGGCAGCAGCCTGCACATTCTGCGCACGGATCTCGTTAAGAACATCGGTTGCCGAGAGGCCGAGTTCCGCGGTCTTCTGCGGATCGAGCCAGATACGCATCGAATAGTCGCCAGACCCGAACAACTGCACATCGCCGACGCCGTTGATGCGGGCGAGGCGATCCTTGATGTTGATCAGGGCGTAGTTGCGCAGGTACGTGATGTCGTAGCGATCATTGGGCGAGATGAGGTTGACCACTAGCATCAGGTCAGGCGAACTCTTGACCGTGGTGATCCCGAGGCTGCGCACTTCTTCCGGCAAGCGCGGTTCCGCCTGCGAAACGCGGTTTTGCACCAGCTGTTGTGCCTTGTCCGGATCTGTCCCGAGCGCAAAGGTCACAGTCAGCGTCATCTGGCCGTCTGCCGTCGCTTGACTGCCCATGTAGAGCATGCCTTCAACGCCGTTGATCTGCTCTTCCATCGGCGTTGCGACTGTTTCGGCAATGACCTTCGGATTTGCACCCGGATATTGCGCCCGCACCACGATGGATGGGGGCACGACATCCGGATATTCCGAGACGGGCATCGTCGTCAGCGAAATCAAACCGCCGAGGAAGATGATGAAAGAAAGAACGCCCGCAAAGATCGGGCGGTCGATAAAGAAATTGGAGATATTCATATCAATTCCACCTGCCCGATGCGGGGCTCTGGATAGTTATTGTTTGACCTTGGCCTGGTCCGCCAGCGCCTGCTGGTCTGGAGCCTTGCTGCCCATTGCTACCATCTCGGGTGCAACGAGCGAGCCAGGGCGAATGCGCTGCAGGCCATTGACGACGATCTTGTCATCCGCCTGCAATCCAGCCGTGACGATCCGCAGGCCATCGGCCTTGGCGCCAAGCGAGATTTCGCGATACTCGACGACGTTCTTCGAATTGACGACCATGACGAACTTCTTGTTCTGGTCGGTTCCGACAGCTTTTTCGTCAACCAGCAATTCGTTACGCTCGTTGGCCTGACCCATGCGGACCTTGGCGAACTGGCCGGGCATCAGCTTGCCATTGGCGTTATCGAACACCGCGCGAACCTTGACGGTACCGCTTGTCGCATCGACGCTGTTGTTGATCAGCTGTAGCTTGCCGGTGATTCCGTCCTGGCCGTGCACATCCATCTGAACCGGGATGCGGTTGACGAAGTCACGGCTGTTTAAACCCTCGGGAAGATCGGCAAGCGCATTGGCGACGACGTTCTCATCGGCCTCGAAACTCGCGTAAATCGGGCTGATCGAAACCAGCGACGTCAGTAATGGCGCGCTCGGTCCCTCGGCGATGAGATTGCCGGCGGTGATCTCGATACGTCCGACCCGGCCGCTGATCGGTGCGCGAATGTCGGTCCAGTCGAGGTTGAGCATGGCGGTCTGTAGCACGGCCTTGGCCGCTTCGAGGTCCGCCTCGGCGCTGGTCTGAACGTTCAGACGTTGATCATAGTCGCTCTGGGACGCAAAGCGCGATGTCACGAGCTGTTTGCCGCGCTGAAGTTCGCTTTTGGCATAAGCGAGCTTCGATTCGGCAGAGGCCACCTGCGCCTTTGCGCGCGCAACTTCTGCCTCGTATGGCGCCGGGTCGATCTTGACTAGAAGGTCGCCCTGCTTGACGATCGCGCCTTCTTTGAAGGCAACCGACTGGATGGCGCCGGAGACTCGTGAGCGTACTTCAACAGCATCAACTGCCTCTAGCCGGCCAGAGAATTCGCTCCACTGCGTTACAAGCTTTGGCTGTACCACCGCAACCGATACAGGCGTGGCTGGCGCGGGCGGCGCGGCCTGGCCTTTTTCGCCTTCCGCGTGACTCTGCTGCATGTCCAGAAAATGCGAGCCGCCGACAGTGGCAAGTGTCAGAACCAGAGCGCTGGCATAGAGGCTTTTTCTTAAAGTGCTGATTGACATCGTGGTCATCCTGCTTTGAAAGTTTCCGCCATTGGGAGGGTGGCGAATCTGAATTCGATCATCGAATTGAGCATTGACGTTCTATACCGATCGGTATAGAACGGTTGATATAAGGCGGCGATGTAACAGCTGTCAATGGAATTTTATACCGAGCGGTATAATTCTTTTAGGGAGTGTTGTCCATGGGACGGCCCAGGGAATTTGATGCGGACGATGCCTTGCAGACAGCTTTGGAGCTATTCTGGCGAAAAGGCTATGAAGGCACGTCCATCACTGACCTGACCGACGGAATGGGTATCACCAAGCCCAGTCTTTACGGAACCTTCGGCAACAAGGAAGAACTCTTCCGCATGGCGCTGCAGCGCTACGAGCAGAACTACATGGCCTTCTTCTGGAAGGCACTGGAGCAGCCGACCGCGCGGATTGTTGCGCTGGATATATTGCATGGTTTTGCCAATGCCCAGACTGAAGAGTGCAATCCTGGTGGATGCCTTGGTATCAATGCCGCGATGGGCTGCAGTGAAGCCGCGGAAGCAATCCAAAAAACCATCATCGAGCGTCGCCAGATAGGGCAGAAGGCGCTGGCGCGGCGTTTCGAACGCGCCATGCGTGAAGGTGATCTGCCCGCCGACTGCAATGCGGACGATCTTGCCCGCTATCTCTTGACCATCGCCCAAGGCACTGCTGTCCAGGCATCGAGCGGGGCTGGCCGGGAAGAGCTTTACCGGCTGATCGACATTGCAATGAAGTCTTTCCCGGGCTCGAACTAACTACCCTTCAAATTCAGCCTGATGCATCAGGTCAGTCTGTTGCGGAAAAGCCAGGCCGAAAATGGCAGGGTAACCGCGGCGATGGCCACCAATGCCAGCATTTCCGGCAGCAATTGCCTTAGTCCTGCGCCCTCCAGATAGACCTGGTGTGTAATGCTGATCGCATAGCGCAGCGGATTGATCATTGTCAGATACTGCAGGATCTCCGGCATATTGCCGATTGGCGCCGTCAGGCCCGACAACAGCATGAATGGCATCAGCAGCACGAACGAGTAAATCATTGCCTGCTGCATGTTGCCTGCGAGCGAAGATATGAAAAGGCCAATACCCACTGCCGCAGCGAGGAACAGCACCAGGCCCAGGTAGAGGATGAAATAAGAACCCACGAAGGGAATCTGGAACCATAGCTGGGCGACGAGCAATATGGTCGTTGCCTGCGAGAGACCGACCAGCATCGAGGGCAGGGCCTTTCCGACCATGATCTCGGACGGTCTGAATGGCGTGACCAGCAGCTGGTCGAAAGTGCCTGCCTCACGTTCGCGCGCGACCGACATGGCGGTCAGCATCAGCGTCATCATCATGGTGATCGTGCCGATCAGTGACGGGATCATGTACCACCGCGTCTCAAGGCTCGGATTGTACCAGGCGCGCGTTGTTACCTTGATACCGTTATTCGTGTCTTGGCCGTTCTCCTCGCGCCATTGCGCGGTGAAGTCCGTTGCGATCGTGTTCACATAGCTCTGCGCGGTGCCGGCCGTGTTTGAATTGCGGCCATCGGCGATGATCTGCAATTTGGCTGGCATCCCGGCCATCAGCCGCCTCTCGAAATCCTGGTCGATGACCACCACGAGCAAAACCCGGGCGTCATTGATGAATTTATCGATGTCGGATGTCCGCTGCAACGTCGCAACGCGGCTGAAAATGCCCGAGCCGTCCAGTTTCGAAACCAGCTCTATGGATGCCGCGCTGTGATCGTGATCGAGAACCGCATAGGGCACATTGTTGAGATCGTAACTCGCCGCATAGCCAAAGATCAGACATTGCAGGATAGGCGGCAGCACCAGCACGATACGGCTTTTCGGGTCCTTGAACATCGCCAGCAATTCCTTGCGGATCAGCGCGATTATCCGGAAGAAGGATTCTTTCATGGCCGTCTCATCCGAGTTTCTTGCGCGTGGCGAAAAGAGACGCAGTCATCAGAATGGTTGCCATGACCGCAAGCACCGCCGCGTTGGGCAGGATGACGGCCCAGATGTCGCCCGCAAGGAACAATGTCTGCAGCACACTGACGAAATAGCGCGCCGGGAAGATATAGGTGATGCCCTGGATCATCAGAGGCATGCTTCTGATGTCGAACATGAAGCCCGACAGCATCATCGCCGGCAGAAAGGTGACGATCAACGTGATCTGGCTGGCGATGAACTGGTTCTTGGTGAGCGAGGAGATCAAAAGCCCGATACCGAGCGCCACCAGCAGATAGAGCATCGATACGATGATCAATATCCACAGTGATCCGCGCAGGGGCACGCCAAAGAGCACCTGACTGCCGATGACTGAAAGTGCCAGTCCCAGCATGCCGAGGATGAAATAGGGGACAGTCTTGCCGAGCAGGATTTCGCCGGGCCGGGCAGGGGTGACGAACAGCGCTTCGAATGTGCCGCGTTCCCATTCCCGCGCCATCACCAGTGCCGTCAGCAGCGCGCCGATCAGCGTCATGACAAGAACAATCAGCCCCGGCACCAGGAAATAGGTGCTGTCATTGGCCTCATTGAACCAAAGCCGTGTCTGCAGATCGATCGATGCACCGGAATTCAAGACCATTCCTTGCGCTGCCTCGCGTGCCAGCCAAGTTCCAACCGCGCCTTGCGCATAACCGAGCGCGATGCGGGCTGTATTGGCGTCACTGCCATTGACGACGACCTGAATTTCCGCCGTGCCGTTCTGCACATCGCGGGCGAATTGCGGTGGTATGCGCACGATACCGCTGACGGTCTTGTCCGCAAGCAGCCGCTCAGCCTCCGCCATGGTCTTGACCGGATGTGTCTGGAAATAATCCGACAGTTCGAATCCGGAAACCGCCGCGCTCGCCTCTGCTGATGATTCCTCCATGACCAGCGCTACGGGGAGGTTTTTGAGGTCGAACGACAAGCCGTAACCGAACAGGATCAACAGTACCATTGGCATGACGATGCCGACGGCAACGCTGCTCGGGTCGCGCACCACCTGCCAGCTCTCCTTGCGCACCAGCGCGAGGATACGGCGCAGGCGGCCGTGTTGGGACCAGGGCGCGGTCATCACGCGGCCTCCTTCTTGTCCCGCCGGGACTCCTCGACTATAGCGATGAACGCGTCTTCCATGTTCGGTTCTTCGCCGTTCTTCGGCTTGGCATGGGCACGGATTTCGGCAGGTGTTCCCTCGGCAAGGTTACGCCCCGCATCGAGAATGATGATGCGGTCACAATATTCCGCCTCTTCCATGAAATGTGTGGTGACGATCACCGTCACGCCCTGCTCGGAAAGTGCGGTAATGCGTCCCCAAAACTCGCGCCGTGCCAGCGGATCGGCGCCGCTGGTCGCCTCGTCCAGAAACAGAATGTCCGGCTCGTGCAGAAGCGCCGCTGCCATGGCAAGACGCTGCTTGAAACCGCCGGGCAATTGTCCGCTCGGCAGCGTTGCCAGATCACCCAGCTCGAACTGCTCTTTCGACCAGGCAACGCGGTCGCGTTTCTTCTGCCCGCGCAAACCATACGCGCTGGCGAAGAAATCGAGATTTTCATCCACGGACAGATCGCCGTAGAGCGAAAACTTCTGTGCCACGTAGCCAAGTTTGTGCCGCGCTTCGGCCCGTGAGGTGCGTAGATCCGCACCGGCAACGCGCAGCGTGCCGCTGGTTGCCGGCATCAGCCCGCACAACATGCGAAACGTCGTGCTTTTCCCGGCGCCATTCGGACCGAGCAGTCCATAAATCTCGCCGCGCTTCACCTGAAAGCTCACGTGATCAACCGCAGTGAAATCGCCAAATTTGCGCACCAGATCGTGGACTTCGACCGAGATCTCATCACCCGCTGCCGCCTTGGGTCGCTCCAGTTCCACTTCGCTGGAATGGCTCTTGCTTGCCACGGCACCGAATAGCACCATGAACCCATCTTCGAAGCGCGCAGAGACCGGCTGAAGTTTGATGGCTTTGCCATCAAACTTGATGGCATCCTTGAAGTCCGGTTGCTTCACCACGCGCACTTTGCCAGCTTCCGGCACCGCATCGACAACGCCGTCCTGCCGRAACAGCCGAGCCTGCAG
>NZ_JBFUMG010000090.1:0-12667 GCF_054049495.1 Phyllobacterium sp. P5_D12
GTCATGGTGAGTCTGTCGAACCACGTATTTGTCAGCCGATGACAGCAACTTCTGCAATCTCTTCCGCAGTCAAAGAACGTATTACCGCTCTGCCACTCTGGCAGGGCGATATTCATATTGCTCTTTTGAAGGGCGGCATTAGCAACGAGAGCTATGTCGTCGAGGATGACAGTCGCAAATATGTCGTTCGCTTCGGCAAGGACTATCCATTTCACCACGTATTCCGCGACCGCGAGGCGATGACGGCCGAGGCGGCCCATCGCGCCGGTTTTGCGCCGGAACTGTTCCATGCGGGCGACGGCGTCATGGTCACCGCGTTCCTCGGCGCGAGCACCTATTCCGCAATCGATGTTCGCGCCAATATTTCACGCGTGGCGCATATGATCCGGCAGTTCCACATGACGATGCCCGAACATATTCTCGGACCGGGTTTCATGTTCTGGGTGTTCCATGTCATCCGTGACTATGCCCGCACGCTGAAGGCGGGCAACAGCCGCATGGTATCGCACCTTGCCACCTATCTTGCCATCGCGGCGGAAATGGAAGCCGCACAACGGCCGCTGCCGATCATCTTCAGCCACAACGATCTCTTGCCCGCCAACATACTCGATGATGGCAACCGCCTCTGGCTGATCGATTTCGAATATGCGGGATTTTCGACTTCGATGTTCGATCTTGCGGGCCTTGCCTCCAATGCGGGATTAAGCGAAGACGAATCCGAGGCCTTGCTTGCCGCATATTTTCAAGGTGCCCCCGACCGCGAACTCAAGCGCGCCCATGCCGCCATGCAATGTGCCTCGCTGCTACGCGAAGCCATGTGGAGCATGGTTTCCGAGCTTTACCTCGACGCCCCGGGCGTTGACTACGTCGCTTATACTACCGAAAATTTATCGAAGCTTGATCAGGCGCTCGATCATTATAGGTCAACCTATGGAAAATAGGGCAAGTTTATCCGCTCATGCAGAAGGCACCGCCTCCTACCCTCCCCCTTGTGGGGAGGGACGGAGCGAAGCGACGGGGAGGGGTTCTTTCTTGACTATCAAAACCTATTCGCGACACGCACAGACTCGGATCAAAAAGCCCCTCCCTGCTGCTGCGCAGCCTCCCTCCCCACAAGGGGGAGGGTAGGAGGCGGTGCCTTCTGCCAACAAGCGTCAGGAAAAACTGCCTTACATAGAGAGACTATATTAATATGACCCTCCCCTCCCATGCCCAGATTGTCGTCATTGGCGGCGGGATTATCGGCTGTTCGACGGCCTATCATCTTGCCAAGGATCACAAGGCCGACGTGGTATTGCTGGAGATGGGGCAATTGACCTCCGGCTCGACATGGCACGCGGCAGGGCTGGTCGGGCAACTGCGTTCCTCCGCGTCGATTACCCGCGTCCTCAAATATTCCGTCGATCTCTACAAACGGCTCGATGAGGAAACCGGCCTTGCGACGGGCTGGAAAATGACCGGCTGTCTGCGCCTGGCCACCAATCAGGATCGCTGGACCGAGTTCCGCCGCCTCGCAACCACTGCGGGAAGTTTCGGCATGGAAATGCACCTCCTCCCCCCGCAGGAGGTCAAGGCCATGTTCCCGCTGATGCGTGTCGATGATCTCGTTGGCGCAAGCTGGTTGCCAACCGACGGGCAAGCCAGCCCTTCTGACATTACCCAGTCTCTGGCGCGCGGCGCCCGCATGCATGGCGCGAAACTGATCGAAAATATACGCGTCACCGGCTTCGAGATGAATGGCGACCGGATCGTCAAGGTCAAGACCGACCAAGGCGACATTTCCTGCGAAAAGGTCGTCAACTGCGCCGGCCAATGGGCACGGCAGGTCGGTGAGATGGCCGGCATCAATGTGCCGCTGCAGCCGGTCAAGCATCAATATATCATCACCGAAAAGATCGACGGGCTTTCATCCAATGCACCCACGATCCGCGATCCGGACCGCCGCACTTACTTCAAGGAAGAGGTCGGCGGGCTGGTCATGGGCGGCTATGAACCCAATCCGCAAAGCTGGATGACCGGCGATGTGCCGAACGACTGGCAATTCCGCCTGTTCGATGATGATTTCGATCATTTCGAGCAGCATATGCACGCTGCGATCGAACGTATCCCCGCGCTTGAAACCGTTGGCGTCAAGCAGATGATCAACGGCCCGGAGAGCTTTACGCCGGACGGCAATTTCATCCTCGGCGTCGCACCGGAGTGTTCCAACATGTTCGTCGGGGCTGGTTTCAATGCGTTTGGTATTGCCTCAGGCGGCGGCGCGGGCTGGGTGCTGGCCCAATGGGCCGTCGATGGCGAAGCGCCACTCGACCTCTGGACCGTCGATATCAGGCGCTTCTCCAATCTCCACCGCAATCGGGACTGGGTCCGCGACCGCACGCTGGAAGCCTATGGCAAACACTACACGATCGGCTTTCCGCACGAGGAATATGTGTCCGGGCGCCCCGCCATCGTCTCGCCGCTCTATCAGCGCTTGCAAAAGCATCGCGCCGTCTTCGGTTCCAAGCTCGGCTGGGAGCGGCCGAACTGGTTTGCACCCGAAGGGATGCCCGCGGAAGACGTCTATTCCATGGGCCGCCAGAACTGGTTCGATGCCGTCGGAGAAGAACACCGGCACGTGCGCGACAAGGTTGGCATTTTCGACCAGTCTTCCTTTGCCAAGTTCGAGTTGACCGGCAGGGACGCCGCAAAGGCCCTCGACACCATCTGCGCCAATGATGTGTCGAAACCTTCAGGCCGCCTGACCTATACCCAATTCTTGAACACACGCGGCGGCATCGAGTGCGACCTAACCGTTGCACGGCTCTCCGATGACAGGTTCTACATCGTCACCGGCACCGGCTTTCGCACCCATGACTTCGCCTGGATCCGGGATCACATCGGCAAAGACCTGGATGTGAAACTCACCGACGTAACCGAGGACTTCGGAACCCTGTCGCTGATGGGCCCCAAGGCCCGCGACGTGCTAGCCGGGGTCACCAACGCCGATGTCGGCAACGCCGCCTTTCCCTTCGGCCATGTTCGCGAGATCGAGATCGCCGGTACTTCGGTTAGGGCGCTCCGCGTCACCTATGTCGGGGAACTCGGCTGGGAGTTGCATGTGCCAATAGCTGCAACCGGCGAGGTCTTTGATGCCCTGATGCGAGCCGGCCAAGAATTCGACATCAGGCCGGTCGGCTATCGGGCACTCGAATCCCTGCGTCTGGAGAAGGGCTACCGCGCCTGGGGTTCCGACATCACCCCGAATGACTCACCTTTCGAGGCTGGGCTCGGCTGGGCGGTGAAACTGCGCAAGGACACCGACTTCGTAGGACGCCAGGCGAGCGAGGCCATCCATGCCACTTCGCTCAAAAAACGCCTCGCAACGTTTACAGTCACGAACAAGGACGTTGTACTGCTCGGCCGCGAAACCATCCTGCGCAATGGCGAGCCCGTCGGTTATCTCACCAGCGGCGGCTATGGCTACACGGTCGATAGTCCGATCGGTCTGGGCTATGTGCGCAACGCGGATGGTCTCAGCGATGCTTTCCTCAACGAGGGCAAATACGAGCTCATCGTCGCCAATGAACGTTACGCTGCTGAAGTCCATCTGGAGCCACTGTATGACCCCGAAAATGCGCGGGTGAAGGGCTAGAGCCTTCCGACACGGAAAGTGGGCGGTCGTCTGCGTTTTTGGCGCAAGATGAGTCGAATCCTGCATAAGAGTTGGCAAAACCCACACAACAATCGTCGATTCCGGCGCATGTTTGTCAATCTGAGCGCGAAATTTAGTTGCACGAAGTTGTGTTTTTCGCAGCAAATCAAAAGACTTGACTTTGGCCTTCGACAGGACCAAATGCAGATCGTGCGGACCTGTGTCCACAAGTCTGTATATCTTCAACCGGAGTTAAATCTCTCATGCCCAGCGACGACAGTAGTAGTCGATTGTTTGCGCCGTCAACGGCGATCGTGGCCTGATCTGAGATCAGCTCGCCTCGATCCCCTGTGACGGCGGATCGACAGAAAGGCGAGCTAAATGAACGATCTTCGCTTTCCCACAGGTGCGGACAATGCCGAGCTGGCACCCGTGCTGACCCTCGCAGAACAGCTTGCAACAATGCATGCTGCGGATGCGATCGAGCTTCTTAACGAGCTCGAACTATTTGAATCTATTGAGATTCTTGCCGACATGCCGCACGAGCACGCCGTCCTGATCCTGGATCAGCCGGAGTTGCACGACGCGGCCGGTATCATAAAGGGATTGCCGGCCGAGACCGCACGGCAACTCCTTGACGCAATGTCCATCGACCGTGTCACCGACATCTTTCATGAGTTCGATACGGAGACCCGGGCCCGGCTTGTTGTCGGCCTCGGGCCCGAAACGACGGCCGCGTTGCGCAAGCTCCTGCGCTATCCGCCGCATACGGCGGGTAGTCTGATGACGACCGAATTCGTCAGCGTGCCCTCCAACTGGACCGTCGCGCAAACGCTACAGCATATTCGCGAAGTGGAGCGGTCCAGGGAGACCATCTATGCCATCTATGTCACTGATCCGGCAACAAAAAATCTGTTGCGGGTCGTAACCCTGCGCCGCCTGATCACCAGCGAACCGGACGCTTCGATCATGAGTGTCGGCCGCGACGTCGCCCCTGTGACAGTTGCTCCGCTGACCGATCAGGAAGACGTGGCGCGGCTCTTCCGCAAGCATGATCTACTTGCCGTCCCCGTCGTAAATGACAACAACCAGATCATCGGTATCGTCACCGTCGATGACGTGATCGACGCCATGACCCAGGAGATGACCGAGGATACACTGAAGTTCGGTGGCATGGAGGCTTTGAACAAGCCTTACATGCAGATCGGTTTCGTGCAGATGCTGCGCAAACGCGCTGGTTGGCTCGGCGTGCTGTTCTTGAGCGAAATGCTGACCGCCAGCGCCATGCAGCATTTTGAAGGGGAATTGGAGAAAGCAGTCGTTTTGACCCTTTTTATCCCGCTTATCATGAGTTCCGGCGGCAATTCCGGCTCTCAAGCCACGTCTTTGCTCATCCGCGCCCTGGCGTTGCAGGAATTGCGGTTGAAGGATTGGTGGCGGGTCGCATTGCGCGAAATTCCGACAGGCCTCGTACTCGGCTCGTTCCTCGGGCTGATCGGCGTGGTTCGGATTACGACGTGGCAGATGCTTGGACTCTTTGATTATGGTCAGCACTGGCCGCTCGTCGCCGCGACGGTCGGCACAGCGCTGGTCGGAATTGTGACATTCGGCTCGTTGGCCGGGTCAATGCTGCCGTTCGCCATGCAGAAGCTCGGCTTCGATCCCGCGAGCGCCTCGGCGCCGTTCGTGGCAACGCTTGTTGATGTAACCGGATTGGTGATTTACTTCAGTATTGCCTTGGTTATCCTGTCCGGAACATTGCTTTAAAACATTTGGTCTGCATGGCAGCCATGCAGACCAAAATGCTTTGCCCCCTTTCGCATTTGCGAAAAAACATGTATGGAGCGCGCAAATGTAAAGCGGCGCAGCTCAGATGGCGTCCACAATCCTCCAAAAGAGAACCTTATGAAACTGCGCAACATCGCGATCATCGCACACGTTGACCATGGCAAAACCACGCTCGTTGACGAACTTTTGAAACAGTCTGGCAATTTCCGCGACAATCAGCGGGTCGGCGAAAGGATGATGGATTCCAATGACATAGAGCGCGAGCGCGGGATCACCATCCTTGCCAAGGCGACCTCGGTCATCTGGAAAGATACACGTATCAATATTGTCGATACCCCGGGCCACGCTGATTTCGGCGGCGAAGTCGAACGTATCCTCAGCATGGTGGACGGCGCTATCGTTCTCGTCGATGCCGCCGAAGGCCCCATGCCGCAGACGAAGTTCGTCGTTGGCAAGGCTTTGAAAGTTGGCCTTCGTCCAATTGTAGCGATCAACAAGATCGATCGTCCCGACGCCCGTCACGAAGAAGTCGTGAACGAAGTTTTCGACCTCTTCGCCGCTCTTGATGCTACGGACGAACAGCTTGATTTTCCAATTCTTTACGGCTCCGGCCGTAACGGCTGGATGGCGACGAGCCCGGAAGGCCCGAAGGATCAGGGTCTGGCAGCGCTGTTTGACATGGTTCTCGATCACGTCCCTGCGCCCACTGTTGGTGAAGGTCCGTTCAAGATGATCGGCACCATCCTTGAAGCCGATCCATTCCTTGGCCGCATCATCACCGGCCGCATTCATTCTGGTACCGTCAAGTCGAACCAGCAGGTCAAAGTCTTGCATGGCGATGACACCCAGCTTGAGACGGGCCGTATCTCGAAGATACTGGCGTTCCGCGGTCTGGAACGCCAGCCGATCGAAGAAGCCCACGCCGGTGACATCGTCGCTATCGCAGGCCTGCAGAAAGGGACCGTCGCGGACACATTCTGCGCGCTCGAAGTGACCGAAGCCCTGCATGCACAGCCGATCGATCCCCCGACTGTTACCATGTCCTTCATTGTCAACGACAGTCCGCTGGCTGGCACTGAGGGCGACAAGGTTACGAGTCGCGTCATTCGCGACCGCCTGATGAAGGAAGCTGAGGGCAATGTTGCGCTGAAGGTCGAGGAATCCGACGACAAGGATTCATTCTTCGTTTCGGGTCGCGGCGAATTGCAACTCGCGGTTCTCATTGAAAACATGCGCCGTGAGGGTTTTGAACTTAGCATATCGCGCCCTCGCGTCGTTTTGAAAAGAGACGACTCCGGCACTTTGCTTGAGCCCATCGAAGAAGTGCTGATTGACGTCGACGAGGAATACTCCGGCACCGTTGTCCAGAAGATGTCCGAACGTAAGGCTGAAATGGTCGAGCTTCGTCCGTCCGGTGGTAATCGCGTTCGCATGGTATTCTATGCGCCGACACGCGGACTCATCGGCTACCAGTCGGAACTTTTGACCGATACGCGCGGCACCGCGATCATGAATCGCCTTTTCCGTGCCTACGAGCCTTTCAAGGGTGAAATCGCCGGCCGTACCAATGGCGTTCTGATCTCCAACGATCAGGGAGAGTCCGTAGCTTTCGCCATGTGGAACCTTGAAGATCGCGGCGCAATGATTATCGAGGCTGGCATAAAGGTCTATGCCGGCATGATCATCGGCATCCATTCGCGTGACAATGATCTTGAAGTGAACATCCTCAAGGGTAAAAAGCTGACCAACATTCGTGCTGCAGGCAAGGATGAAGCGGTCAAGTTGACCCCGCCGATCCGGATGACACTGGAACGTGCTCTTGCCTGGATTCAGGACGACGAGCTGATGGAAGTAACTCCGAAATCAATTCGTCTGCGCAAGCTTTACCTCGATCCAAACGAACGCAAACGTTTCGAAAAGAGCAGCAAGACTGCAGGCGCTGCCTGAGTTTAATTGTCCTTCATGAAAAAAGCGGCGATCTTCGCCGCTTTTTTGTTTTCGTGCACACCCAAAACGCTTTTTTGGATGTTGCGAACTCGCGGGTTGCGGGTCTATGGTTAAGGGACCATGAACACCCATGTGATCGAGATAAGACGGGCACATATGGCCGATGCGGTGGCGATTTCAGCCATTCATCTGGCTGCCTGGCAGGGCGCCTACGCAGGTATCATACCCCACCGCGCGCTTAACAATATGTTGGAGCGTCGCGGCGCCAATTGGTGGGCAAAGGCAATCCAGCGCTCGACACAGATCCTCGTGGCCGATGTCGGCGGTATCGTTGCCGGCTATGCGACGCTTGGGCCAAACCGCGCCCGCCAGTTGCAGCAACAGGGTGAAATTTACGAACTCTACGTCAGGCCGGAATATCAGGGTTTCGGTCTGGGTACTCGCCTCCTGGGCGCCGCTCGCCGCAGTCTTGGCGATCAAGGCCTGAAGGGTATGGTGATCTGGGCGCTCGAGGACAACAACCTTGCGATTTCATTCTACCAGAGCGCCGGTGGCCGCGATGTCGCCGAGGGTGTCGAGTGTTTCGATGGCAAGACGCTCAAGAAGGTCGCTTTTGTTTGGAATTGATGCCGGTTTGGGCCAGATTCTTCCTTCGCAGCTCAAATCCCGAGTTGTGTTTTGCCATTCGCGCTCAATAAGCCTATCAATCGTTTTCCTTACGTAGGGGCGACGGCATTGTTGCGCCGCGGTATAAAAATCAGTACAGGACTTCCATACTCATAAGGACTCTGAAAATATGCGCATCGATGCCATTGCTGTCGGCAACAATCCCCCTGAAGATGTAAACGTTATCATCGAGGTCCCGGTCGGCGGTCAACCGATCAAATACGAGCTTGATAAGGATTCGGGC
Source organism: Phyllobacterium sp. P5_D12 (assembly GCF_054049495.1). Taxonomy (NCBI): domain Bacteria; kingdom Pseudomonadati; phylum Pseudomonadota; class Alphaproteobacteria; order Hyphomicrobiales; family Phyllobacteriaceae; genus Phyllobacterium; species Phyllobacterium sp. P5_D12. Next base: position 8,280 of record NZ_JBFUMG010000090.1, read on the forward strand.
GCGTTGTTCGTCGATCGCTTCCTGCACACGCCCATGACCTATCCGGGCAATTACGGTTTCGTGCCGCATACGTTGTCGGATGATGGCGACCCCATCGATGTATTGATCTGCAACACGCGCGCATTGATGCCTACAAGTGTGATCAATGTCCGTCCGATCGGTGTCCTCGTTATGGAAGACAATAAGGGACAGGACGAAAAGATCATTGCCGTTCCTTCGCCTCACCTGACGCTACGGTACGAGAAGGTGCACAATTACACCGATCTTCCCGACATCACGCTCAAACAGATCCAGCATTTCTTCGAGCACTACAAGGATCTGGAACCCGGCAAATGGGTGAAGATAGGAGATTGGGGCGATGAAGATGCCGCCCGCCAGCTCATCACCGAAGCAATCGAACGCCACAACGCCAAAAAGGCCTGATCGATCAATCTTCGGGCGGTTCGAGAACGGCAAGCTTCAAAGCCAGTTCGTCAGGATCGCCCGAAATTCTTACCTGCTTCAGCCGCGAAGTTGTTCCTGCAGCAATTGTTACGTCTCGCGCCGCAAGATCCAACCGCTTTGCCAGCAGCTTTACCAGCGCTGCATTGGGCTTTCCGTTTTCAGGAACCGCCCGCACCCGTGCTTTCAGATGGAAGCGCCCGTCGTCAGTCTCTTCCACACCTTCAATCGCGTCCCTTACTGATTTCGGCGTCAGCCGCACAAAGAGAGTAACGCCGTTACGCTCCGTGCGGAAATGCGATGGCTTTCTGGTCAAACCAGAATCGGGGCGATCGTGGTCCAGAGAAACTGGCGAATGAAGAATATGATCAACAAGAGTACGATCGGGGAAATATCGATACCGCCGAGGTCAGGAAGAAAGCGGCGAATGGGTCGCAATGCGGGTTCGGTGACGCGATAGAGAAAATCTCCTATCGACGCAACGAAGCGATTGCTCGAATTGATGACGTTGAAGGCATAGAGCCATGAGAAGATCGCACTGGCAATGAGAATCCATGTGTAAATGTCGAGAGCCAGATCGATGGTGCGGATAAGGGCGAGCATACAGGTCTCCTAAGATTTCCACGACATGTAGCGATTGGCTGGCCCGCGAGCAAGAGGTTGCGATCACCGGCAAAACGCAGCACAGCCCCTCCAAGTATTATTGTGGCAGTATTCATGGCCCGTCTATTCGGGGCTTCAAATGCGCCTAAGGTATTACGACGACTTGATCTTGACCGATATTGTTGAATTCTGAAAACCGGAATAAATTTGCGGCGTGATTCGGGCTATCCCGGCCCGCTTTTCATCCAAGGGGGTTTCCATGCTCAATAAACTGTCGGCCGAGTTCTTCGGCACATTCTGGCTTGTCCTCGGCGGTTGCGGCAGTGCCGTTATTGCCGCTGCATTTCCCGATGTCGGTATTGGTTTGCTTGGTGTTGCCTTTGCGTTTGGTCTTACGGTTCTAACCATGGCCTATGCAGTCGGCGGAATTTCCGGCGGCCATTTCAATCCCGCTGTTTCGCTCGGCCTCGCCGTTGCGGGACGCTTCGACTTCAAGGATCTCATCCCCTACTGGATCGCACAAGTTGTTGGTGCGATTGTTGCAGCTGCCGTCCTTTATCTGATTGCATCCGGCAAGGCCGACTTCACCGCCGGCGGCTTCGCTTCCAACGGTTATGGTGACCTGTCGCCCGGCAAGTATGGCTTGGTCGCCGCACTTGTCGCAGAAATCGTATTCACTGCCTTCTTCATCATGATCATTCTTGGGGCGACCTCAGCTTCCGTTCCGGCTGGGTTTGCACCAATCCCCATTGGTCTCGGCCTGACGCTGATCCATCTAGTTTCGATTCCGGTGACAAATACCTCCGTCAATCCGGCTCGTTCCACCGGCGTCGCCCTTTTCGCAGAAACCGCCGCGCTTGGCCAGCTCTGGCTGTTCTGGGCCGCCCCGCTCATTGGTGCGGTACTCGGCGCAATCATCTGGAAATCCTTGCTCAGCAAAGATTCAGACGCTCCTGTTACTGCAGCTGTAAACGCGGCTTGAACCAAAATGGGCCGGTTCGAGCCGGCCCATTTGCTTTCCCTCTCGAATAATATTTCTGATTTTCCTTATCCCCATTCTCCCTAAACTGGTCTAGAAGAAAGCTCCCGATTCCGGAGCCTTTCAACGAAATGACCATCTCCGAAACGAATGCTGCGCATGATCGATATGCCGCGTTTCGCCATTCGTCCTTTACCCGCTATTGGCTGGCACGCTTCTTTGGTTCATTTGCCATCCAGATCATCAGCGTCTCCGTCGGCTGGCAGATCYATGATCTGACGCGCGACCCCTTCTATCTAGGCATCGTTGGGCTTGTACAATTCGCACCATCGCTGCTGCTCGTGCTTATTACCGGTGCAGCTTCCGACCGGTTCGGGCGACGATTGATCATGGGGCTTTCGTTGTGTGTCGAGGTAATCTGCGCCGCTCTGCTGCTGCTATTGACGATAACCCACCTGTTTACGCCGGCATTGGTTTTCATCATTCTCACGGGATTTGGTGTTGGCAGAGCATTCCTCGGACCTGCTTCCTCATCCTTGGTCGTTAATCTTGTGCCGGCGGAAACGTTTTCCAACGCCGTGTCCTGGAACTCCTCGGCCTGGCAAATTGCAACAATCGTCGGACCGGTCGCCGGGGGTCTGCTCTATGGTCTTTCTCCTGTCTCAGCCTACGGCGTCGCCTCCGCGATGCTTGTCATCGCGACCCTGAGCACTTTCTCCATCGCAAAACCCGCCCAGCATACCCTGCACGAAACAAGATCGCTTCAAACTTTACTGGCCGGCTTCCACTACATCTGGAAAGAGAAGGTGGTTCTTGGCGCGATTTCACTTGATCTGTTTGCTGTGCTGCTCGGCGGAGCCGTGGCGCTTCTGCCGGTTTATGCGCGCGATATCTTGCAGCTCGGCCCGTGGGGCCTTGGCATGCTGAGGGCTGCACCGGGTATCGGTGCCATTGTGACGGCGGTCTGGTTGACCGGGCACCCTATTCGCGATCATGCTGGAATGATCATGTTCGCATTCGTCGCGCTCTTCGGATTGCTTACGGTCATGTTTGGCATTTCCGACATTGCATGGTTGTCGATCGTAGTGCTTGCTTTGATGGGTGCGGCTGACATGATCAGCGTCTATATCCGCGAGACGCTGTTGCAATTGTGGACGCCGGATCATGTGCGAGGCAGGGTCAACGCCGTCAACATGGTTTTTGTCGGCGCATCCAACGAATTGGGCGAATTCCGTGCTGGCGTCATGGCTTCGCTGATCGGTACCGTGCCCGCCGTTGTCTTCGGTGGCCTTGGAACAGTAGCCGTTGCCGGCCTTTGGGCCTATTGGTTCCCGCAATTGCGCAAAGCRCGGAATTTGCAAGGCAGGACCTAATCAGCTCAAGCCGATACAGGTGCCCCAAAAATCGTCGCAAGAAAGCGATGCAACCAGGCCCTCAGCACTGAATCATAGATCATCCGTCCGTCCAGGTGGTCGCGGCCCTGCTGCGCACCGCACAGGGTAAACCGTTCCGCGCCTCGTACAACCCAACGATGCATCATGGCCCGTGTCAGTTCCGCATGAAACTGGACACCCCAGGCATTCTCGCCATACCGGAACGCTTGATTGGGGTAGGAGCTGCCTGTCGCCAGTAAGGTTGCAGTCTGTGGCAATTCAAAACCTTCGCGATGGAAATGATAAACCATCGACGGCCAGTCCATCAAAGCGCGACCAGCTTCCGTCGGTTCGAGCGGATACCAGCCGATTTCGACAAGGCCATCCGGGTGGGGCCCAACACGACCACCCAAATGATTGGCAAGCATCTGCGCGCCCAGGCAAATGCCGAGAAAGGGCTTGTCTTCTGCGAGTGGTATGGACAGCCAATCGGTTTCTGCGCGTACAAAGTCTTCCGAATCATTGGCGCTCATCGGGCCGCCAAAAATGACGGCTCCTGCATGGTCTTCCAGCGTTTCGGGCAATGTATCTCCAAGGGGCGGGCGGCGAATGTCGAGGGCAAACCCTGCTTCGACCAGTAAATGGCCAACGCGGCCGGGACTGGAACGCTCCTGGTGCAGCACCGTCAGGATCTTGGGACGATGCGACTGTCCGCTTTCCATCCATCCAGTTTGGTACATTCGCTCGGCCTATTCCTCTTGCACCGTCTGTTTTGCGCGAACCGCTGCCTGTCGTTTCATGGTCACCCGGTCGCGTGTCGATACGCCGATCAGTTCCGCAACACGCCAGACGACATTGTCTTCCAGCTCATGCGCGCTACCATCGGCAAAAACGACATCCCACATCAGCTCAATGAATCTGATGCGAGCCTCTTCGTCAAGATTGCGCTTGATGATGCTGGTGAAACTGTAGAGGTCGACGGCCTCCTGATC
>NZ_JBFUMG010000091.1:0-12649 GCF_054049495.1 Phyllobacterium sp. P5_D12
GAGGTAGAGAGCAGACCGGCCGACGTCTTCTATATCGACTGTGCGGCGCAGCGGTGCATTGCGCTTCTGGTAGGAGAACATGGCGCGTGCGTCGCCGATGCCAGCGCCCGCCAATGTGCGCACAGGACCCGCAGAAATTGCATTGACGCGAATTCCTTCCGGACCGTAGTCGGCGGCGAGATAGCGGACCATGGCCTCGAGTGCAGCCTTGGCCACGCCCATCACATTGTAGTTCGGCATGACCCGGGTCGAACCGCCATAGGTCAGCGTCAGGATGGAACCGCCGTCGGTCATCAGCTTTGCCGCGCGTTGGGCGACCTCGGTGAAGGAGTAGGCGGAGATGACCATGGTGCGGCTGAAATTATCCCGCGTCGTCACATCGGCATAGCGGCCCTTGAGCTGCGACTTGTCCGAGAAGCCAATAGCGTGGACGACGAAATCGATCGTGCCCCATTCTTTTTCCAGCGTCTCGAAAACCGCGTCAACGGTAGCGATATCCTCGACATCGCAAGGCAGGAGCAGTTTCGAGCCAAGCTGTTCTGCCAAGGGTGCAACACGCTTGCCGAAGGCTTCGCCCTGGTAGGTGAATGCGAGTTCGGCACCATTGTCGGCCAATTCCTTGGCGATCCCCCAGGCAATGGAGTGGCTGTTCGCGACCCCCATGATAAGGCCGCGTTTGCCCTTCATTAAATCTGCCATTGTTTCCTCAACCCTCGTAACGCTGATAAACCAGCGAAGCATTCGTGCCGCCAAATCCGAAGGAATTGGTCAGGACTGTATTCAGTTTGATGTTGTCTATCCGCCGGCGCGCAATGGGCATATCTTCGAATGCCGGATCGAGTTCTTCGATATTGGCGCTCTCCGCGATGAAATTGTGGTTCATCATCAGAAGTGAATAGATGGACTCGTGTACGCCGGTCGCACCCTGCGAATGGCCTGTCAGTGATTTGGTCGCCGAAATAGGCGGGCACTGGTTGCCCGAACCGAAGACTTCGCGGATGGCCTCGATTTCCTTGAGATCACCAACAGGCGTCGAGGTAGCGTGCGGGTTGATGTAGTCGACCGGACCCTTGACGTTGGCGATTGCCATGCGCATGCAGCGCGCCGCGCCTTCACCGCTCGGTGCGACCATGTCGGCACCATCCGAGGTCACGCCGTAACCGACGAGTTCGCCATAAATCTTTGCGCCACGCGCCTTGGCATGTTCAAGCTCTTCGAGAACGAGAACGCCCGCGCCACCCGAAATGACGAAGCCATCGCGATTCTTGTCATAGGCTCGTGAGGCCACAGATGGCCGGTCGTTGAATTTGGAGGACATGGCGCCCATGCCGTCGAAAAGCACGGATAAGGTCCAGTCGAGATCCTCGCAGCCGCCGGCGAACATCATGTCCTGCTTGCCGTACTGGATCATCTCATAGGCGTTGCCGACACAATGGTTGGATGTCGCGCAGGCCGAGGAAATGGAATAATTGACGCCCTTGATCTTGAACCATGTGGCGAGCGTTGCCGAGGCGGTCGAAGACATTGCTTTCGGCACGGCAAACGGGCCAACCTTTTTGCTGGAGCCGGATTCGATGGTCTTTTCGGCAGCCTCGACGATCGTACGGGTGGAGGAGCCGCCCGAACCCATGATGATGCCGGTGCGCTCATTGGAAATGAGATCCGTATCGAGCCCGGCGTCGGCGATGGCCTGATCCATGGCGACATGGTTCCAGGCAGTGCCACCGCCGTGGAAACGCATCGCGCGACGGTCTACCAGCGTTGATGGATCGAGTGTAGGTGCACCATGGACCTGGCTGCGGAAGCCGTGCTTCGCATATTCCTCAGCAAAGACGATGCCCKATTTCGCTGCACGCAGCGATTCCAGCACCTCCCCTACACTGTTGCCGATAGAGGACACGATACCCATGCCCGTCACAACCACTCGCCGCATCGCGATCTCCTTAAAGGTAATACGTTGCCAAATTTGTCAGGCAGCGCTTTCCTTGAATAGGCCAACCCGCAGGTCAGTTGCTTTATAGATAGTCTCGCCATCGACCTTTAACCAGCCATCGGCAATTCCAAGCACCAGACGGCCGCGCATGACGCGCTTGAAGTCGATGCCATATTCGACAAGTTTGTTTTTCGGCGTGACCATGCCGGTGAACTTGACCTCGCCGGTAGAGAGGGCGCGGCCCTTGCCGGGCTCGCCGAGCCAGCCGAGATAAAAGCCGGTCAATTGCCACATGGCATCAAGGCCGAGGCAGCCGGGCATTACAGGATCGCCAATGAAATGACAGGGGAAGAACCAAAGGTCAGGCTTGATATCGAATTCAGCGCGGATATAGCCCTTGCCATTCTCGCCGCCTGTTTCAGAAATCTCGGTGATACGGTCGAACATCAGCATAGGTGGTGCTGGCAACTGGGCGTTGCCCTGACCGAACATCTCTCCGCGGGCACAGGCAAGAAGCTCTTCATACCCGTAGCTTGATTTCTGTTCTGGCATTCTTTCTCCCATCGGTAACGTCAAGGCTTGCGCCTGGATATGTTCCGGCGCGGACGGACCCTATCATAGAGTATTTCCGCCTGAAAACGCTGCATAGAGCAAACCACGATCAAATGGAACCCTCGCCTGATCGAACCCCTCTGCGAATTTCGTGTGACATGTGATTTCCAGTTGTGCCCACATTTTTCCTTAGACAAATGGTGTAAATGCTGCCTATTGATCGATTTCGCAAGACAGCATATATCAATCATGTAACACGACGGACAATGTGTCTGTGGTGGGACTTCTGATATGAGTTAACGGAGTGGCAGACGGGCCATGCATATTTCTTATGAAATTGACGCTGATGTATCCTTGCAGGAGCGCTTGCGCTTTGCGGGATTACGGCCGACCCGTCAGCGTATCGCGCTTGCCAGCCTGATCTTTGCCAAGGGTGACAGACACCTTTCGGCCGAAGAACTGCACGAAGAGGCGCTTGGTGCCAATGTGCCGGTTTCGCTGGCGACGGTGTACAATACTCTGCATCAATTTACCCAGGCCGGAATGCTCCGCATCCTCGCCGTCGAGGGCGCAAAGACCTATTTCGACACGAACGTTTCCGACCATCATCACTTTTTCGTCGAAGGCGAAAATGAGGTGATCGATATCCCCAGTGGTTCGACCATGGTCGGCAATTTGCCTCCGGTTCCGGAAGGCATGGAAATTGTCAACGTCGACATCATCATCCGCCTGCGCAAGAAGCGCGGCTGATCCAGACGGAAAATTCGCCAAGGCGGGCTGCAAATGGCGCTTTCCTGCGCTCCGATGCTCACGTACCCAACGTACGCTGCGCTTCGGTGCTCGAAAATCACCATTTTCGCCACGCCCTGACGGATTTTCGGTCATGCTCTTATAGGCACGAGCGCCAACGCATCGGCCGTTGCGCCATGGGACTCGTTGTCCGATCCGCGGGGCAAAGCTGTCATTTGTGCTTGTCGCGAATCATGATGCCCGCTAACCTTTGCGGCATAGGCTTGGCCCACGCCTCCTCCCTCCTTTCGGGAAGTATCGCACATACGGGGTGACATCATCATCGAACCATCTGTTCGAGCGACGCATAAGGAGGGGTTGCGTTTCTGGCTCGCAACGGAGGTCCCTGATGAAGCTTTCTGCTCCTATCTTCCAATTGAAACGCCGCGCCAAGCTACTGGTCCGGAAAAATAATGTTCCCCTGCACGAAGCGCTGGACCAAATTGCGCGTGAGGAGGGGTTTGCGAGGTGGAGCCTGCTTTCGTCCCGGATCGCAGCGGGATCACTGTCGAAAACCGTATTATCCCGGCTCAATGACGGCGACCTGCTATTGGTGGCCGGTCGCCCTGGACATGGCAAGACCACGCTTGGACTTCAGCTTTTGCTCGAAGCTGCCCGAGACGGCAGAAAGGCGATATTCTTCACGCTGGAATTTACCGAGCAGCAGGCGCGGGAACACATCCGCTCGTTGGACGAAGGTTATCAGGATCTTGGCGACGCTCTGGAAATCGTGACGTCGAATGAAATCAGCGCGGATTACATTATTCGCCACTTGTCAGCCTCGGACCAAGGAACAGTTGCCGTTATCGACTATCTTCAAATACTCGACCAGCAACGAAGCAAGCCAGCACTCTCCGACCAGATTCTCGCTCTTAAGGATTTCGCCAGAAAGACCGGCGTGGTACTGGGGTTCATCTCGCAGATCGATCGGTCGTTTGATCCATCAATCAGGCCTCTGCCGGATATTCAGGACATTCGCCTACCCAATCTCGTCAATTTAGGGCTCTTCACGAAGGCCTGCTTCCTGCACAATGGCGAGGCCCAGCTTCAGGACATAACTTAGGGTCAGGACCCATTAATATGATCGAAATGGCACCTGACCCTAGCCTGCTCGACTACCGCTATCCTATCTCAACCGGATCAACAGGCCTGACGTGGTCGAGTACCAAAGTGGTATGGATTATTGCGTTCGGCGTTCAGATTCCGAGACCACCGCCGACGTCGATTACACCGCCGGTCATATAGCTGGCGTCAGGTCCCGCGAGGAAGGTGACGGGCGCGGCGACTTCCTCGAGCTTTGCGATGCGGCGGATGGGGTGAAGGTCGAGGAACGCGTCGGGAGCGTCAACGTCGCCCATAACTTGCCTCATCATATCGGTCGGCATGGCACCGGGCTGGACAACGTTGACGGTGATGTTGCGTCCGCCCAGATCGCGGGCAATGCCCTTCGCATAGCCGTTGATGGCAGCCTTGGTTCCCACATAGTCGGCGAGGCCGGGGAACAGGGAGCGGGTGCCGCTCACAGAACCGATGAAGATAATTCGCCCGCCATCGGGGAGCTTCGGCGCCGCCGCGCGCGTGGTCGCCACCGCGCCCATGACGTTGATCTGCCACTGACGGTCGAGATTGACCGTGTCGAGTTCGGGATCGTCGACAGTCTTGCCCTGTACAACGATTGCCGCGTTATTGACGAGGATATCGAGCTTGCCGAATTCAGCGATCACCGAGTCAATCAAAGGCTTGGCGGAAGTAAGGTCGGCCTGGTCGCTCTTGATCGCAATCGCGCGGACGCCCTTCGCCTTGAGCTTCTCCACGACAGCTTCGGCTTTTTCGGCTGACGCGACGTAGCTTATCGCGACATCAGCCCCCTGATCGGCAAACGCTTCCGCGATGGTGGCGCCGAGCCCGCGCGATCCGCCGGTAACGAGCACGGTCTTGCCCTTCAATGTGTTCGACATGAGAGTCCCTTTCTGTGGACGATCAGGGCGCCGCCTGATCCTGGTAAACGAACGCAGCCCGTTTTCATAACAAGCATTACGATAACGCTTGGTATGAAATTTGACAGATGCCGTCAAGTGTTTTAAATAACGACCATTATGAAAAAGACCGGGTTGCGCTGATGGGACGCCATCGCGAATTTGATGTGGAGAAAGTGCTCGACGCGGCGCTGTGCGTTTTCTGGCGCAAGGGCTACGAGGGCGCATCCTATGCTGACCTCACAGAGGCTGCCGGCGTTGAGAGGCCCGCCCTCTATTCTGCATTCGGCAACAAGGAAGCGCTCTTCCGCCGAGCCCTGGATCGCTATTATGAACGATACCTGGATTTCATCCCGAAATCGCTTGAGCTCCCGACAGCGCGGGCAGTTGCTGCGCATATCCTTTACAGTGCAGCCGAACTCAATACACGTTACTCCCACCATACGGGGTGTCTCGGTATAAACGGGGTTTTGGCAGGATCTGATGAAGCGGAGCCAGTGCGACAGGCGTTGATCGAAGCTCGCGCTGGCGGTGAGGCGCAGCTTCGTGAACGCCTCGAACGGGCAAAGGCCGAAGGCGACTTACCGGAGGCGGCCAAACCTGAGGCCCTTGCGGCATTCGTGATGGCTGTCTCTCACGGCATGGCCGTRCAGGCCAAAGCCGGCTTCAGCCGCGACATGCTGGAGGCTGTTGCCGAGCAAGCGCTTTCCGCGTGGCCGACGGGTCGTCGCTCTGGCCATCAGCCCGGAACCTAGTCGATATCGATTCCCAACGCACCAGCCAGTGTCTTGAACACGGGCGTATAGAGGTAGCTCAAACTGCGGGCGGTCGTAGCTGTGATATGGTCTGAATCCCTGTACAGGGGCAGGCCGTTTCGCATGCTGTCGCAGCGGCCATTGTCGCAGATACCCTGAAGCGCATCGACGGTTATTGCCCCGTATTTTGCAGCGTATTCGCTAAGCATATCACGGGAGGCCGCCTGCCTCTCGGAAGTGTAGGCCCATGACGGTGCGATATCGGTAGACGTGCCTCTCGTTGCCGCTTTGGCAAGGGCTTCCGGCATGTAGTGCCCCATTTCCGGGACATCCATGACAAGCACCACTTGCGTGCCATGTCGTTTGAGATCCGCGAGGGTCTGGTCCAGAGCGGTCGCTATGGGCGCCGATTCGTCGTCAAGCTGCGGGCGGATCCTGGGATCGAAATAAAGTCCCTGGTTAGGCAACTCCGAGCGGAGGACGTATTTGGGCCAATAGGCAATCATGAAGACCAACGGTATGCGCTTGCTGATGATAAGGTCCCGCACTGCCGCATTGTAGTCAACACAGCGCAACGTGTCTTTTTGGTCTTTGAGTTCCACATCTGGAAGCGGCGGACACGAGGCCCGTGCGGCCAAAATACCACTGGCACCGGCCTYCGTCGCTGCAAGGTCGATGGCGGGTGCCATGGAACCGGAGTGCGAGTCGCCCCAAACGAGGAAATTCACATTGTCCGCACCTGGGATTCCCAGGTGGCATAGGTTGCCCGATTGGATGTCGGAAAGGGAGGGACCCTTTCCACTCGTGTCCTGCATGCATTCGGGGCCGGAAAACTGGCTTTCGTCATAGGTGGCACCATAGATTTTCTGGGCAACCGGGGTAAGGCGGCTGGGAAGCCCGACTTCGGTTATGACATAATTGCCGAAAGCCACGACCGCTACGATAACCGCTGTCGCAGCGGCAAAAACCGGCTTGCGGGGAACCGGGCCAGCATGCCCGCGGAACGGCCGCTCGATGAAGTGCCAGGAAAAGATAGCCACCATAAGCGAGAGAGCTACGAGCAGACCGTTCTGGATGAAGGTGAGCTCCTGACCGTTCAGGTAACGCGTGAAGACGATGATCGGCCAGTGCCAGAGATAAAGCGAATAGGAAATCAGGCCGATGAACACAAGCGGCGAGGACGTGAGAAACAATCCCGCCGGACCGCGCGAGGCTCGTCCCTGAATGATGAGAGCGGCACCAACGCAGGGAACGAGTGCGGCAAGGCCGGGAAACGATGTGCTGTCATTATAGACGAAGACCGCAAAGCCTATCAGGATGAATCCGACGGCAGCCAGGATTTCGCCGACAAATTGCTGTTTCGGCCGGGGCACGACGCCCAATGCGAGCAAAGCGCCGAGAAGTAGCTCCCAGGCACGGTAAGGCGACAGGTAAAACGCCTCGACGGGCCTTTGCTCGACGGCCCAGACGCTCGCGGCGAGCGACCCGACAAACAGCAGAATGAGCGCCGGCTTTATCCATTCCCGGCCGATCCTGCTCAAGAGAAGAAGCAACAGGGGAAAGACGATATAGAACTGTTCTTCGATGGCGAGCGACCATGTGTGCAACAACGGCTTCAGCTGGGCGCTGATATCGAAATATCCGCTTTCTCTGTTGAGCTGGATGTTGGAAACAAAGAGAGCGGCTGCCTTCACACTGCGCGCAAAATATTCAAATTCGACTGGCATGAAAAATAGCCATGCCATCACTACCGACGCTGCGATCATTGCGAAAAGCGCCGGAAAAATGCGGCGAATGCGGCTTTCGTAGAACCGCCAGAGGCTGAAATCGCCCTGGTCGATTCCTCCAATGATTCGCAAGGCCATCAGATAGCCGGAGATAACGAAGAATACGTCGACGCCGACGAACCCGCCCTGAAAACCCGACATGCCCGTGTGATAAAATACGACCGGCAAAATCGCGATGGCCCGCAGGCCATCGATGTCGCGGCGATAAGCTAGGCCGTCGCGCGACTGCCCGGACGTTGGTAAGCTGACCAATTCCAGTTTACTCCAGCATTATCCGTGGGATTTTTTCCGCGCCGCACGGTACGTGCTCTCTGCGAGGATGAGGATGCAGCCCGCCAATAACAGGATACCACCGGCGAATCCAGGCAATCCGGCATATTCCACAGCGGCCGCAATGACGCCGATCAAGGCAATCGACCAGAGTGCCAGAGCGCCGTCATCGATGAACATGCCGATCAGTTCTCGTATGGTGATGCGTATGATGTTCATCAGGCGACTGCCTTTGCGTTGGAGCTGCGATAGTCGCGCAGCATCCGCACGGCGACAAACGAGAAGATTGCAAGGACGGCAAGGATTCCGATCAGCGACAGATCGGCGCCCGGCCAATCGGCGCCAAGTCCTTCACCGACCCAGAAGATGCCGAATGCCGTAAGTAGAAGTCCGACGACGAATTTCAAGGTGTTTTCGGGCACCTGCGACAATGGCTTGTGCACGACGAAACCGATGATCAGCACCAGGAGGCAGGCTATAACTGCGCCAAGCGCAGCATAACCAAGCATGCCGCGTCMCGCGCCAACGGCGATGACGATGAAAACCACCTCGATACCCTCAAGCAGTACCGCCTTGAACGCTGCGGCTCCAGCGATCCAGTCTGCACGTCGTTCGGCGTCCTGATGCTTGAGCTGATCGGTCTCCCTGGCGAAGGCTTCTGCCTCGTCGTGAAAAGCAATAACGCCTGAAGCGCGAAGGATGGCTTTGCGCAGCCAGCGCATTCCAAACAGGATCAGCAGGGTTCCGATGACAAATTGCAGGAGCTCGACCGGGATCAGCCCGAGCAGCGGTCCAAGAATGACAACCAGAGCGGTCAGCACGATGAGCGCAAGCCCTGTACCGATGAATGCGGGCTTCCAGCTGCGGGAAACCCCGACGGCGAGGATAATGGTGAAGGCTTCGACGACTTCGACGAAGGAGCCGAGGAAGGCTGCCGTCATAGTCGATACTATGGTCGTGATGTTGGACATGGAAGGATTTCCGTTCAGGCAGAATGGGACAAAAGATTACTCAATAAAAGGTCAAGATTCAGGCGGCCAGACGGATGAAGCGTTTCGGATGGAAAAGTAAACGTGACACGGATGTCGTTGATCTTTCGCTCAATACGGATTTGTTTTGCTTCGGTGAGGAAGTGCAACTTGTCATGACCATCAAACGTTTTGTTACCCGGTTATGTTTTGGGATCAGTTTTTTGTTGCTCTTTGCGTGAAGGTGCATTCTGGTTGCGGATGACAGAAAATAGTAAAATAGTCGGCGATAAACAGTTCTGAAGTCTTTCCCACTTTCGACCAGGATAATGCCCTTGAACACACGGATTGATCCGCATCTTAAAATGATCCTGATCGGCGGCTCGTCCAATGTCGGGAAATCAAGGGTGGCAGGCGCATTAGCGGGGAAACTCGGCTGGCGCTGTATTTCAACGGACAGCCTTGCCAGGCACCCCGGCAGGCCGTGGCGACAGTCGAACAAGAAAGTCCCCAACCACGTGGCCGAGCACTATCTTAGTTTAAAGGCCAACGAACTGCTGGAATSCGTCATTCTGCATCACCGCAAGATGTCGCCACTCGTCGCGGAACTTGTCCGGGCAACGGTGCATGATGAAGGCATGGAGAAATTGGTGCTCGAGGGATCGGCACTTTGGCCTTTCATCACGAGTGGACACCGCATGAAGGAAGTTGGAACTGTCTGGCTGACAGCCAGTTCCGATACGTTGCGCACACGGATTTATGAAGCAAGCGGTTTCCACAATGCCAGCGAACAGAACCGTGGAATGATCTCAAGATTTCTCGAACGCACGCTGTTATTCGATCGAAAGACCGCCGAACTCGTTAGCGAGCACGGCTGCAAGGTCCTCGATGTTGATGAGTACAAAACGACAGACGACCTTATTGGCGGCATAGTGGACAGCCTCAAGCCATCTCCGACCCGTTAACTCCTGATCCGGAGCAAGAATTGACGAATGATCGAGAGCCTCGTGCGGCAATATCGGCGCACGAGGCTCTAGCATACCGGTCTATCGTCGCCTAAATAGATTCCTGTCATCGGAACCGAACGTATCCGCCACTGCGTCCCGGTCCGCAAAGCCAGCAACGTATTGGAATGATTATGACCGAAGGAACGTTGAAGGAACCAAGTCTTCAAGACTCTGAGGCTGAAGAAGTCGAGCAGGAATTCGGGACGGCCGGTATCGCGCCGATGGCTCGCCCAAGCAGGACCACACGCTTTTTCATGGGCATCGTCTCCTGGGCAGAGAAGCTCAACCTCAAATACGCCAGATTTGGCAACCCTCCAGTCTATGACAATGCGGTCTTTCCCTGGACAAGCGAGATAGAAAAGGCTTGGCCGGACATTCGCATTGAACTTGACCGCGTTCTTCTGCGTCAAAGCGAACTGCCTGCATTTCAGGACATTTCGACGGACGTCAAAACAATCTCGACGGACAGTCAATGGAAAACCTTTTTCCTCGTCGGATTCGGCGTGAAATCAAAACAGAACATTCAAGCATGTCCCAAAACATGGGCGGCGGTGCAGAAGATTCCCCACCTGAAGACAGCCATGTTTTCGATCTTCGAGCCCGGCAAACATTTGCCTGCCCATCGGGGGCCTTACAACGGCGTATTGCGGCTTCATCTCGGTTTGATCGTGCCGGAGCCGGGCGACAAGCTCKCCATCCGGGTCAAAGACAGGATATGCCACTGGCAAGAGGGCAAAGCCCTGGTTTTCGATGACGCCTACGAACACGAAGCCTGGAACCATACGGATAAGACGCGCGTCGTCCTGTTCGTGGATTTCGTGAAGCCGCTAGGATTTCCCGCCAGTTTCATTAATTGGGCGCTTATGAATCTGGCGATCTTCACGCCATTTATCCGTGAAGGCCTCGACAACCACAAGGAATGGGAAAAACGTTTTTACGCTGAAGCAGAGACCTTGCGAAATCAGTGATGCGCGTTAGGCGAGTTAGAGCAATTCCGTTTTACTTCGAATCACGGAATCGCTCTGACTCTTTGTTTTTACGCAATTCCGGACGGAAAACCGGTTCCCACTTTTCCTGGAATTGCTCTAGGTTCACGAACGCTCGGTGTCGATTTTGACCTTGACCACATCGCCGGGCAGCAGGATGGTTCCTTCTTCAGCGGTCGTCTCTTCGGTTTTCCCGTTGGCGTTGCGGACAATGCTGTATTGCATGACAACAGGATCTGAGCCGTTGCCTGCGGCAGCCGGCGCATTGACCAGCGCTTCGGTCATCAGATTTTTGTTCATCTGAAGCTTCAGATTGCTTTCATCAAGCGTGGCCTGTGTCGCCTGCATCTCGGTTGCCAATTCCGACTTGCGCTCATTATCAAGGTCGGTCTCGTTCTGGGTCGATTTACTGATTTCCTGCTTGGCACGCAACGACGCGGTATCAAGATCCAGAAGTTTGCCTTCCATGTCTGCAACCGAGGTTTGCAACCCGAGGAGGCGGGAGTTCACAACAAGGCCCTGATCCGCCAGTCCGCCAATGCTCGTGAGTTCCTTGCGGGTCAGATCCAGCTGCCGGTTCTGCACGCCCATTTTCTTCTCAAGCGAACTGATTTCGTTCGTATAGAGCGTCTTGAGGTCGTTCAGCCCACTGATCTGGAGATCGAGGGAATTCTTCCTTGTCCGCATGATTGCCGTTTCATCGTCGACCAGTCTCTTGAGGTTCGCCTTCTCGATCAAATCGTCCGGAACCTTGATTTCCTGCACATTTGCCAATTCGGCTTGCAGTCTTGCAAGTTTGACCACCGCCCGGTCATGCGCGGCTACGATGACATCATAGTCCCCGCGCGCATTGAAATAATCCCGCTCGAAGCGCTGCCCGGTCGTTCGGGGCATTCCGCCAGCAAGGCTGACAGCCTTGAGAACCGTCATTTCCGGCTCGAATGCATATCTGCCTGGCGTCTGCACGTCGCCTGAAACGAAAATCGGCCGAAACTCGGATATCTCTACGGAAGCCTCCGGGAGATCGCTAAGGCCGAGTTTCTGCCGGAGGTTCTCGGAGATCTCCTTGGCAATTTCGGATGTGGTCTTGCCGCCAGCGGCTATTTCACCCGCGAAGGGAAGAGACAAGGTGCCTGAGGGCCCAACCCTGTAGTCACCTGTGATCGTGGGCCACTCGCGAAAGGTGCCCTCTGCGGTCTGCCATTCGATCACGCGTATGGTGACCTTGTCCATCGGGCCCAACGCGTAATCCGCAGCATGGGCAGCCGGCGCAAACAGCATCATGAGAAGCAGCATGCAGCCATAAAAGAACCAGCGCGTTGCCGCGGTGAAACCGCGTGGCATGCCTGAGCACGCACTTGACGGGGAAATCGGGGTCATTTCCAACAATTACTCCTGTAAATCAATCGGGATCGGTGTGGCGATTTCCGCCCTAATCTCGGCAAAGCCACCCGGCCCAAGCCTCATAAGCAGGATCGTGTGACATATATGAGGCGGGAATGATCTTGCGAACGATCACAATGTCCTTCCGAAAAGGCCAATTTCAACGGAATGCTTGTCGAAAACAAGGCATCCGTCGAAGGTAATACCGCTGCCCTCGTATATCCGCCCCAGTCAGCCTGGAAC
>NZ_JBFUMG010000092.1:0-12622 GCF_054049495.1 Phyllobacterium sp. P5_D12
CCCCGAGCACCTCGACTTGTTTGAGCGCGGCGTGGCGACCAAGTTGGATTATGCCTACTCCGGTCCACAGTCAGCCCGCATTGCGCAAATGCTATTCGGCGGAAAAATTCAACTCGGGGCGGTGCACACCTACCTCGAACTATTTGCCCGCTACTTTATCGATCTGACGCCCAACGTCGCTCTGATTGCCGCTGTAAGCGCCGATCGGGAGGGCAATCTCTATACGGGACCGAATACCGAAGACACGCCGACGGTCGTCGAAGCGACTGCTTTCAAGGACGGTGTCGTCATTGCGCAAGTCAACGAAATCGTCGCAAATGTCCCGCGTGTCGACATTCCCGGGGACCGCGTCCACTTCGTG
Source organism: Phyllobacterium sp. P5_D12 (assembly GCF_054049495.1). Taxonomy (NCBI): domain Bacteria; kingdom Pseudomonadati; phylum Pseudomonadota; class Alphaproteobacteria; order Hyphomicrobiales; family Phyllobacteriaceae; genus Phyllobacterium; species Phyllobacterium sp. P5_D12. Next base: position 362 of record NZ_JBFUMG010000092.1, read on the forward strand.
GTGAAGGCTGACAAGCCGTTCTTCGTAGAGCCACTTTTCACCCGTGATCCGGCGGCTATAACCGAGACCCAAATCCTGACAGCAATGCTGGCCATTAAGGGCATCTACGCGCCCTACGGCGTAAAGCGCCTGAACCACGGCATTGGGTTCAACACAACTGCAATCGAGCTTCTGTTGCCAACGTTCGGCGAAGCGTTAGGGCTGAAGGGGAAGATTGCCAGTCATTTTGCATTGAATCCCCATCCCGCACTCATTCCAGCGATCGAATCCGGGTGGGTGGAACAGATACATTCGTTCGGCTCCGAGGTCGGTATGGACGATTACATCAGGGCTCGGTCCGACGTGTACTTCACCGGGCCCGACGGCTCTCTTCGCTCGAACCGAGCTTTCAGTCAGGTCGCGGGCCTCTACGCTTGCGACATGTTCATTGGTTCGACGCTCCAGATCGACTTGGCTGGAAACTCGTCGACAGTGACGACGACACGAATAGCGGGCTTCGGCGGCGCTCCCAACATGGGATCGGACGCTCGCGGCCGACGGCATCCGAGCGAGCCCTGGCTGCAAGCAGGAAAGGAGGCGGACCCCGCAGGATTGCCCGCGCTGCGCCGCGGCCGGAAACTGGTCGTTCAGATCGGGGAGACATTCGGAGAAAAGAACGTCCCCCTCTTCGTTGAAAAGCTGGACGCCATTGCCCTCGCCGAAAAACTCAACCTCGATCTCGCGCCAGTCATGATCTATGGCGACGACGTCACCCATATCGTGACAGAAGAGGGCATCGCGAACCTACTGCTTTGCCGGGACCCGGACGAGCGCGAACAGGCTATCCGCGGCGTCGCCGGCTACACAGACGTGGGCCGCGGACGCGACAAGTCGATGGTCAACCAGCTTAGGGACCGGGGGGTCATCCAGCGACCCGAAGACCTCGGCATAGATCCGCTTCAAGCGGACCGCAATCTGCTGGCGGCGCGATCCATCAAAGACATCGTTCGATGGTCGGGCGGCCTTTACGCCCCGCCTTCCAAATTTCGCAACTGGTGACGGGAGCCCTACGATGCAAGACCTCACATTTACTCATGAAGTAGCGGAAAGAGCCACCGGCAACACGAAGCTGGCTATAACCGGCGTCGTGGCTTCGGGAAATCTGGAAGTTCTAGTCGAGCGCGCCCTCCCCGAAAAGCAATGCGTGGTCGAGATCCGAACCACGGTTCGAGGGTTCGATCCCGTCTGGAAGGCGGTTGTCGATGATTTCGTCGAACGGTTCCCGACAGGTGGCCTGCGCTTCTCGATCAACGACGGTGGCGCGCGACCCGACACCGTGTCCCTTCGTCTGTCACAGGCGCTGCGCCTGATGGAGAAAACAGAGCAATGAGCGTCTCAACAAACACCGCCCCACAGGCCACCGGCGCCAGACAAGTCAGTTGGTATGAGGCCTCGGCTCGTACGCGTGTTTCGCAACTACTCGACGAGAGCAGCTTCAAGGAATTTCTGGGCCCCCAGGAACGCGAGATGAGTCCAAATCTCAAATCCTTCGATCTTCCCGAGCAATTCGACGACGGCATGATCGTCGGACGCGGCCTCATCAAGCGCATGCCCGTTTTCGTCGCAGCGCAGGAAGGTCGCTTTATGGGCGGCGCCTTCGGCGAGGTCCATGGCGCGAAGCTCACCGGCCTTTTGCGGGCTTCCCGCGACATCGGGTCGATACCCGTCCTCATCCTGTTTGACACTGGAGGCGTCCGTTTGCAGGAGGCGAACGCCGGGGAACTGGCGATCGCCGAGATCATGCGCGCCGTCATCGAGGCGAGGATCAAAGGCGTCTCAGTTATAGGTCTGATTGGCGGACGAGCTGGCTGCTACGGCGGTGGCGGACTGATTGCCGGGTGCTGCTCTGCTCTCGCGGTCTCCGAACAAGGCCGCATCTCGGTTTCGGGACCTGAAGTAATAGAGACGAACCGCGGCGTCGAGGAATTCGACTCAAAAGATCGGGCACTTGTCTGGCGCACCATGGGCGGCAAGCATCGCCGACTGATCGGCGGAGCGGATGCCTTCGTCGACGACACAATCGAAGACTTCCGGGAGACCGCGCTCAGTCTGCTGGCCGACACTCGGCCCTTCACTCTCCAAACATTGCACGAAGAGCAGGCACGCCTCGAATGGCGGATTCAACAGTTCGGAACATCGGCTGACGCGATCGATATCTGGAGGTCCATGGGCGTCGATGACGCCGCTGCCATTCCGGAGATGACCTATGCCCAGTTCACAGCGGCCGCTCAAAAAATACGGAGACCCAACCATGCAGCTCGCTGACATCCTCGCATCGCTCTTCCCTGACGGACACAGCATCAAAGCCGATCATGGTCTACTCTACGGCTTTGCACCGCTTGCCAGCGGGCAGCAGGCACTTGTCGTCGGAGTCTCGAACCGAACGGCGTTGGGCATCGACCAGGCTTCCGCTCTTTCCCGCCATATCCTCGACGACCATTCGGGAACGGGGCCGATCCTCGTGATCGTGGACAGCGATAGCCAGAAAATGAGCAAACGCGACGAGTTGCTTGGCCTGAACGAGTTCCTGGCTCACCTCGCCAAATGCCTGATCTTCGCCGATCTTCACGGTCGCCCGACGATTGGTATCCTTTATGGCCATTCCGCCGCGGGTGCATTTCTCGCTACAGCGCTTGCCACTCGGGTTCTGGTCGCACTACCGGGTGCTGAGCCTGCCGTGATGGACCTCGCGTCGATGTCGAAGGTGACAAAGCTGTCCATCGAGGTTCTGCAAGAGAAGGCCAAGACGACTGCGATCTTCGCACCCGGTTTGGACAACCTGGCAAAGACAGGCGCTGTGCATTTCATATGGAACGAGCAGGAGTCACTGGCGAGCCAGCTTGCGGCGCTACTCGCCGATCTCCCTGGCTCGGATGACAAACGCGACCTTCTCGGCGTCGAACGGCATGGCCGCACCAAAGCGGCGGAGATTGCGGAGCGGGTCTATGCCATCGCACGCGAGTCCTAAGCTTCGGCCAATGAGGCGTCACGACCTGATCTATCTCGAGCCATCAAGGTGGGATGTCGTTCTTCAACGGCAACTTGGGTCAGATCAGGTCGATCCGCTGATCCGATCCTGGGTTCACAAGGGATGGCCCCTTATCTCGCGTCGGCCTAGTTCTTACGAAACACATGGTATCGCACTTGGCCTACCCCTCCCACCCTCGCTAGGGAAGTGGCGTATCCCGTTTATCGTTCAAGACCAAGACATTCTGACAATCCAAGAGCCCTTATCGCTCGCTAGTGCTCGCGAGCAAGCGCCAAGGCAATGGCAGCAGATTTTCGACGAACTGGAGTTTTTCGCCGCGCACCGCGGTATCGAGCTGCAGGTTTTCGGCAGCCTGGCTTGGCAGGTCTTGACCGGTCTCGATTACTTCACCTTATCTTCGGACATCGACTTGCTGTTTCACGTCCCGTCCTCGGCTGACATGGAGCTGCTATCTTCCGAGATTTCCAAGATTGAGGATAATTCGCCCAGTCGTATCGACGGCGAGTTTATCCGCCGCGATGGGCTTGCCGCCAACTGGCGCGAATTTCTACCAGGTGGGACCGATGTCCTGGTGAAATCTATGGAAGGCGTTGCGCTTCTCGACGGGCGTCGTTTCACCGCAGGGGAGCGACTGTCATGAATGCCCTCCCCCGCCCCGTCTCCGTTTTCGAAACTTTCTCACGCTTGAATGTCAACTCGCGTGGCATAGCTTCCCTCGCGGCGCAAAGCCTCCTGCAGGAGTTGGAAACATGGCCCAAGCCGGGCCTTGTCAGCCATGTGGACTCCGGAAGCCATAGAGATATGGATGCCGAGACATTTCGCTACAGCGCTTCAGCTATTGAGCCTTATTTCCGCTCCCTTGTGATCGCCGGCGCGGGTGCGCGCCAAATGACGCATCTAAGGTCCATCGGAATCGCAGCCGAGACTGCCATGCTGTCGGCGACCGGGGGTATCAACACCCATCGAGGAGCGATCTTTGGTATTGGCCTGCTATGCGCGGCTGCGGGTGCAAGAGCCAATGGCGTCGTCGACCCCGGATTTCCCCTCGGGTCGACAGTCCACGAACTCTGGGGGCAAAGCATCCTGGCGGGACCAAGACTCGCCGATAGCCACGGTGCGCAAGCAAATCTTCGATATGGTGTGGGCGGCGCGCGTTCCGAGGCTGCCAACGGTTTCCCGAGCATCTACAACATCGGGCTTCCCGCGTTACGTGCCTCCCGGCTCAAACTACCGAACGATCCGGAGGCACAAAGGGTCGAGACCTGCTTTGCATTGATCGCGGCGTTGGATGACACAAACCTACTGCACAGAGGCGGACAGCAGGGACTCCTATATGCCCAGCAAGCGGCTCGTCTGTTTCTCGCACGAGGTGGAATCGCCGCCGCTTGCTGGCGGCTCCACGCACAATCAATCCACGAAGAATTCATTGCCAGATCGCTTAGTCCAGGCGGAGCGGCTGACCTCCTGGCAATGACATTGTTTGTCGATGAAATAGAGGGAACCTAGAGGGATGGCCGAAACAATCTTACTCGCGCTCACACCGATCTTTTTCGTGATGGCGCTTGGCTACCTGGCGGGTCGTAACAACATCGTCGATAACCATCATGTGGACGGGTTGAATGTGCTCGTGATGAATTTCGCACTTCCCGCATCGCTTTTCGCGGCGACCGCCTCGGCGCCGCGAGCCGAGCTCATAAGCCAAGCGCCGCTGTTCTTCCTTCTGGGCGGGATGATGCTTGTCGTTTTCTTCGTCTGGTATTTCCTCCAGACACGGATATTCAAGATCGGAAAGCCGGACGCTTCCCTACAAGGCCTGACGATCGCGTTTCCGAACTTGGCGGGAGTCGGTCTACCAATTCTGGCAGATATCGTGGGCGCGTCCGGGACGGTGCCACTGGCAGTCGCCATCGCCAGTGGATCAATTCTGATAAGCCCACTGTCTTTGGTCCTCGTCGAAATGAACGTTCATAAGGGCGACAGTGGTTCCGGACAGAAAGCCAACATCCTGCAGCCGTTGCTTCATGCGCTCACCAAACCCATCGTCATTGCACCCGCCCTGGGCATCATTTACTCTCTATGTGGCTTTCCAGTCGGAGAGATTGCTCAAGCTTCGCTTTTGCTAATAGGACATGCGGCACCTGGCGTCGCCCTCTTCCTCACAGGGGTAGTTCTTTCTTCACAGGCCTTTCAGCTAAGTTGGAAGGTCGTCAACGCTACGCTTTTCGCCAACATCCTCCGTCCACTCGCCACGGCGGCGCTCGTGTTTGCTCTGCCCATATCATCCGACACAGCGAAAATCGCGGTACTGCTCGCGGCCGTCCCATCGGGCTTCTTCGGCATCCTGTTCGCAGTCAATTACAAGCTCGATTCAGGAGCAACCGGATCGATGGTGATTGCAAGCACGGTATTTAGCGTCATCACGCTTCCGATAGCGATCATCCTCCTCTATCCCCGATAGGTCCTCAAGATGACGTTCGCGATCATATGCTCCGGCCAGGGAAACCAGCACCGCGACATGTTCGCCTTAACCGCAGATAGCGCAAAGGCGAGCCATTTGTTCGCCAGTGCGACCATGCTACTTAACGGCATCGATCCACGTGGCATGGTGAAGCGAGAGGCCGGAAACGAGGTCTTCGAAAATCGAACTGCCCAAATCCTTTGCACTCTCCAGACGCTCGCGGCGATCAATGAGTTACATGCGAGCATCCCGCCGCGCACTGTATACGCCGGTTACAGCGTCGGAGAGGTTGCCGCCTGGGGCGCAGCTGGTGTGTTCCGTCACATCGATACCCTGAAACTCGTCGCGCGACGAGCCGAGTTAATGTCCGCAGCTAGCGTAACGGGCGATGGGTTGGTCTTTATAAGAGGTCTCCCTTACGTGACGGTCCGGCGACTGTGTGAAAAGCATGGCGGGGACATATCGATCATAAATCCGCGCGATGCCTTCGTTGTCGGTGGCGGACAGGCTTTCCTGGCAGCGGTTATGCAGGCAGCGACGGACGCGCATGCAGCGCGCGTTAGCCGGCTGCCTGTCGAGGTCGCGTCGCACACACCTTTTCTATCTAAGGTATCCATGAGGTTTCGCAGCGTCCTCGAAGGTCAACGTAAAACATACCCACTACCGGCCGGGGCTAGACTCATCAGCGGAATCGATGGAGCCAGCGTGTCAGGTTTGAATTCGGGATTGGACAAGCTGGCAGCGCAGATCTCGCACACCGTCCGATGGGCGGACAACCTGCAGGCCTGCGTTGAGAACGGCGCGACCGCCTTTCTGGAGCTTGGACCAGGCCACGCATTGAGTGAGATGGCGGCGACGAGCTTTCCGAACGTTCCGAGCCGTTGTCTCGAGGATTTCAAGACGATGGACGGTGCGAAATCGTGGATTTCGAAATGGGCATCTCGCTGATATATCGGTCAATATCCGGTGGTGATCGCCCACATAGCCTCCAAGGTGTCCTTTGCAAGTTTATGCATCTCTAAACTGGCTAAGAGTTCAGAGGCGACCGATCCTCGGAGTATTCAGTTCCCAACCGCAGTATCAAGGGGCGAGCTGGATCGCGCCGCTCGTGGGTRACCCGACCGTGCGAATAATCCTTCAATCTCGCACGTGGGGCAATCTCGGATGAAAAAACTGTTCGAAGCTGACGCAGCGCTTTTCGGTCGACCAGCGGGCCCTAGTCAGAATGACGCGGTGCCAGAGTCACTTGTCGGGGGAACCCCGAAAATCTTAAAAGACGACTTGGTCAGGCTGCTTGGTAAGGATCGTGTACTCAACCGTCTCATTGATCTCGTTCGATATGCATCCGACGCAAGCCCTTACCGTCTCATCCCTCAGGTCGTAGTGATGCCCCGAAATGTCGAGGAGATGGCAAAGGTTTTTGCCTTCTGCCGGGACACGGGTCGTCACGCAACCTTCCGGGCGGGCGGGACCAGTCTCAACGGTCAGTCTCAGTCCGACGACATCCTCATCGACGTCAGACGGCATTGGTATGGCGGCTCTGTGCTAGATAGCGGAAAGAAGTTCAAGGCGAGGCCCGGCTTGATCCTCTCTCACGCGAACGCGATGCTACACAAACACAAGCGGAAGCTCGGACCCGATCCGGCGAGCGAAGCTGCGTGTACCATCGGAGGCGTTATAGCCAACAACTCTGGCGGAATGCGCTGTACTCTGGAGCGCGATGCGTACCACACCGTCGAATCCATGACGATCCTCACGCCGTCCGGAAATGTTTTCGATACGGCCGCGCCGGGAGCCGAAGCCCGGTTCTTCGAACTTGAACCCGAGTTCGCGCGAGGATTGCTCGACCTGAGGGCAGAGCTTCTGGCCGATGAGACGATGGTCAAGCGAATCCGGCAGAAATATTCTATCCGCAATACCCATGGCTACCACATCGCTGCCCTGCTCGATGGGGCTACGCCGCTAGAAATCTACAGACGACTTCTGGTCGGCTCGGAAGGCACACTGGGTTTCATTGCGGAAGCAGTGATGTCGACTGTCCCGGTGCCGGCCGTGACGTCAGTGGCTTGGCTGCCATTCTCCACTATAGACGAAGCCGTCAATCTTGTTCCCAAGCTCGTAGCACTCGGCGCCGCCGCCGTGGAGCTGATGGTGGCTCCCGCCCTCGTGGCGGCGGGAAAAGCCTTTCCCGGAACGCCAAGCTATTGGACCACCTTGGACCCAAAGGCAGCCGCGTTGCTCGTGGAATTTGGGGCGGACAACGACGAAGAACTTATGCAAGTCCAGAGCAAGGTAACCGAACTGGTTGCTGACCAGAAGCTCATCAGTCCATTGACATTTACCAGTGTCGCCGAGGCCGTAGAACTAGCTTGGCACGTACGCGAGGGGTTGCTCGGCCTCGTAGGAAAGCAACGCCCCCAGGGAGCAATGCTTATCACCGAAGACGTTTGTTTCCCGCCCGCTCGGCTAGCGGAGGGAGCGCACGATCTTCAGGCTCTAATGGATAAGCATGGTTTCGGTACCGGCGTGGCGGGCCACGCTGCTCACGGAAACCTTCACTTCAACCTCGTCACAAACCTCGAGGAAGATGAGAGCAAGAAGCGTTACGCGGCGTTTATGACCGAGTTGGTCGACCTCATCGTGAAGAAATATGACGGATCCCTGAAAGCCGAGCATGGAACGGGTCTTAATATGGCACCATTCGTCGAACAGGAGTGGGGCCGCAAGGCCACAGACATGATGTGGCGGATCAAGAAGCTGGCAGACCCTCAGRGCATCCTCGCGCCGAACGTCATCCTCACCAGGGACAATGGCATTCATCTCAAGTCGCTCAAGTCGATTCCGGCCATCGAGAATGTTCGGAACTCAACCCAATGTATCGAATGTGGCTTTTGTGAACCCGTTTGCCCGAGCCGTAATGCCACGACCACGCCACGCCAGCGCATCGCTCTGAGACGAGAGATGGCAAGACAGCCGGAAGKGTCGGCCGTGCTGCAAGAGCTACAAGCTCAATACGAGTACATGTGCGTTGAAACATGCGCGGGTGACGGCACCTGTGCGATCCCCTGCCCGATCGAGATTAACACCGGGGCCTTGATGCGCGAATTCCGTCATATGCAAAGAAGCGAACGGGAAGAGGACATCGCGCTTTCCTTAGCTAAACGGTGGCGTACCGTGGAGAAAATGGCGCGTGGCGGACTTGCTGCCGCCGAGATCGTGTCCAATGTGATCGGCGTCAAATCTCTGACGGGAATTACCGCGCTTGCCAGATCGGCCATCGCAAACGACCTGATGCCGGCCGTTCCGGGCCCGATGCCAAAACCCGCGCGGAGGCTACCTGAAACCTCTATAGAGAACGCTTCGGCGGTCTACTTCCCAGCATGCATCAACCGCATGTTCGGCCGTGACCCTGATAAACATCATCAGCCATCCCTACCAGAAACGCTCGTTGAGTTATCAAAGCGCGCCGGACGATCTCTATGGATACCCGGCGACGTCGCCGGGCTCTGTTGCTCAACGCCATTCAGTTCAAAGGGCTATCATAAGGCGCACTCCTATATGGCGTCGGCGATTGCGGACGCTATGTGGCGGTGGAGTAACGGCGGAAAACTACCGATAGTCGTTGATGCCGCGTCGTGTACCCTCGGCATCGCTGAGGATGTCGCGCGCTATCTCGATGAGGAGCGCAAGGCCCGACACGATCAACTCAAATTCATAGACGTCATTCAATGGTGCCACGATCTGTTGCCCGATCTCCAGGTGCAGTCGAAACTAGACCGCATCGCCATGCATCCCACTTGTTCGATGACCCATCTCGGTCTCAACAAAACTCTGCGGGAGATCGGGTCGAAGCTCGCAGACGACGTCTTCGTACCGATTGGCACCACTTGTTGTGGGACAGCCGGTGATCGAGGACTTTTGCATCCAGAGATCGTTTTGTCCGCCACCCGCGAGGAAAAGGCTGGGTTGGATGAAACACCTGCCTCTGCATACATTTCATCGAACCGGACCTGCGAAATGGGTCTACGTCATGCAACCGGTCGACCTTACGAGTCGTTCGTTTTCCTATTGGAAGAGCTGACGCGCACCGACGCACATTCAAAAGCGTCAGGAGGGGAAAACTAAAAGGACAACTTTCCCGTACGTCTTATTGTTACATTGATTTTGGCGGTTGCAGCAATGTAACGCGAAAAACTCCGAAATCTAAAAACTATACTCTTTCAAGAAAGGTCGTATCTTTCACAATAGAAAGACAATACAATGACGTGCCTCGCAACTCTCGCATCCTTTGCAGCCGCTTCCACCATTTCGTCTGCCATGCTGACAGCTTCACTACGAACGGCGGCCCGGCAATCAAGAAAACGCTTCTCAACTACAACAAGCCGTTCGCCGTGGGGTATCTCAAGAACTACGACAACGCAAAGTTCGACGATACAACTGGTGTGGGCGAAAACCCCATAGCGACGCGGGAACTCAGCACATTAGTCGTGGATCAATTCGAACAAGAACCTGGTCGAAAAGCCGCAGCACGTGAAGGACATCGTGGATGCCGAACGGGCAGCCGACGGCAGCATCATCTTCTCCGTCAACTGACAGGAAACCGTCATTTGCCCGGAGCCGTCGCGTTCAGTCAAATTCTTTTCAACGGACAACACATCGATGCTGCTTGAAGCAGCTGCTCGCGAAATACGGTCAACCCGAAATTCGCAGCTCGTCGTCCCGCATGGCCAAATCCTCCGAATAGATGATGCTCAGATTGAGGTTGATAACTCGGCGCACAACAATCGGATATTTCTAATTTTCTAGAATCTTCTTAAGGCGCGGAGACTTATCGATACCTGGAACAAGTCCGGGATCGATCTGTTTTGGTGTTGGTTCAAGTAGCTCCGGCTCCGTAGGCAATGACTCCGCAACAGGGATTCCCTGCAACAGGCCGGTGCCTGCACAATTTTCTCTCGGCATCGGAGGATCAAAGAGCTCAGGAACCTTCTCGAAACGGCTTCGAAGCCTTTCGAACCAGCTATCAGTCTCAGAGGCGACCGATGGCTTGACCGTGACTGTTGCGGTCATACCCGAGACGAGTGGCACGCCAGAGGGCACTCTATCGATGACTATCCGGACAGGCACTCGCTGGGCGAGTTGTACCCAAGTATAGACTGGATTCACGGTCGGCAGGCCTTGAATTCCACCTGCAGCGTTTGTAACGCTGATCCCGCGTGTGATGGTATCTACGTGTCCGGTAACGGGTTGGGCGTAACTCATAAGTTTCGCTTCTACCGCGTCGCCAATACAAATTTGCGAAAGCTTGGTCTCTTCAAAGTAGCCGTCAATCCAAAAGCTGTCCGAATCTACCACTGAGACGTTACTGGAGCCCTCTGTCGCGTAATCGCCTACTCGCAGCAACAAATTAGTGACAAATCCATTCACGGGGCTTCTTACCTTCGTGCGCTCGAGGTTGATCTGCGCGAGWGAAAGCTGCTGGGTCGCTGCTTCGAATGCCGCCTTTGCCTGGGCAGCGCTGCCAGCATAGATCTGTTGCTCCTCCGGCGTGGTCGCAACTGTTGAGAGGCGTTGTCKGCGATCAGACTCCGCCTGTTTAACCTGAAGGTCCGCGGCTGTCTGGTTCACTTGCGACTGGGCTGTCCGGGAAGCTATTTCGAAGTTCGCGGTATCTACTAAATAGAGAACATCACCCTGGTGGACAAATTGATTGTCAACGACTTGGATCTCGGAGATCTTTCCAGAAACCTGAGGTGCTACACTTGCAACCTGCACGCGGACTACTCCATTGCGCGTCCAAGGTGAAGTCACATAATATTGCCAAGTCATCACCGCTAGAACGACGGCCGCTGCGGCTATGATAAGCGTTAGGACCAACTTGGCCGCCCATTGCGCTGGCCCTTGCAAGCGTTGCCAAGCGCTGTGGTGGAACATTGAGGACATGGGGCGATCCGACGATGTTGGGTCGAGTGCCGCGGCTCCGGCTGGCCTTGCCTGATTTCCTAGTTCGGCCGCCTCAGTTGTGAGAACTGTCATTGGTATCTCCTAGGCCAACAGGGTTATCAGGCAGAAAATCGAGACGTAGAGGCTAAACTCGGCGATGGATGGGCTCACAAAAAGCCGTGTATACCGGATGCGACGCAGAATTGGCCTAAGTGAAACTGCAGCGGCTAAGCCGAAACATGCGTATAATAGGATTGGGGACAGCATCACGCCGCCGATCACGAGATCATAGTAGCGCGGCGTCATTGACCATTATCCTCATACGATATTAGCTCGTGCTCGAGAATCATGCCCGCGACCATCAGCGCAGCTGCAGCATCTCCAGTTGAAACATCGTCTATCTGGGAGAGCTCGTACGCCACAATTTGTAGAGACAATCCATTCGCTTCGGTTAGCGCAGACACTGCCTGATTGCGCAAGTGCTCTGGCATATTAGGCGGCAGTATCTCCAAAGCCGTGTATGCGAGCCGGAGCGCAGATGCACGGTCAAAATATGCGATTGCCTGATCAACATGCTCGCGATCGGTTGATGCCTCACCAGCCAATCCCACCATCTGTCCGATCCGGACCGCATCAAGGAACATTGGCTCTTCTCGTGCTCGATTGTATCGCGGCCGTGCAGCTATCTCCATGAGATCTTTCCGAGCTTCCGCTAGGAGGAGACGCAGTTTGGCTGACCTAGAAAGGGGTGGAAGGAGTTGCTGACAAGCGAAAAGCAGGAACGCGGCCACGCAGAGAAAAAGACTGGCATACAAGAACGACTGGGGATCAT